>JAYENR010000001.1:0-4689 GCA_034722175.1 Pseudomonadota bacterium
ATTTATCATCCCTAAACAGAATATTGTACTTTGGTTTGTGACGTTTAATCAGCGTGTTTTCTAGGATCAGTGCTTCACTTTCTGTATCCGTGACAGTAACTTCTATATAAGCCACTTGAGAGACCATCGATGCGGTTTTAATCTCATCGTGCGACTTCTTAAAATAACTAGAAACACGACGTTTTAAATTTTTGGCTTTACCCACATAGATAATCTTGCCCGACTTATTAAACATCCTATAAACACCTGGTCTCTCGTTCAGCTGTTTTAGAAAGGCCTCTATATCAAAATCTTTAATTTGCCCTTTTTCGATTAGATTAGAATCTTTACCCTCAGGCACAAGCACTTCACTCGATTCTTTTGAGTCGAGAGTCTTAGGATTATTTTCAGTGTTATTACTTTCGGACATCGTCTATTACAGGGTAAAATGCATAAATTAAAAATTCATATTATAAAGGATAACCAATGGAACACGATGCGGATAAACAGTCTAATTCAGACTCACAAGGCCTTAAACGTTTAGCGGGTGCGGTTGAATCGTTAGTTAAACAAGAACGTTGGACACGTCGTTTTGCCAACCTTGTAAAACTTTCTGTTGCTGCTTATATTGTGTTTTTTATCTATATTGCGATAGAAAATATGAACGGCCTGAGTGAATTAGAGTCAGCGGCAATAGGCAAACAGCATGCCGCTATAGTCAAACTGGAAGGTCCGATCATGCCGGGCTCTAAGGTAAGTGCAGAAGTCATCAACCCACTACTGCAAAAAGCCTTTGCTAATAAATCGAGTAAGGCGGTTATTATTCATGCTAACTCACCAGGTGGTAGCCCTGTTCAGTCAGCTTTAATTAATGACGAAATTATCCGTTTAAAAAACAAGTACGAAAAACCCGTTTATGTTGTTGTTGAAGACTTGTGTGCATCGGGCTGTTATTACATCGCGGTTGCTGCAGATGAAATTTACGCTAATAAAGGCTCAATGATTGGTTCTATTGGCGTGCGTATGGACACTTTTGGTGTCACCGATTTAATGGATAAAATTGGGATTGAAAACCGTTCTATGCATGCTGGTGAACACAAATCATTCATCAACCCATTTGCCCCAATTGATGAAGAAGGTCGTAAATTCTTCCAAGAACGTATTTTAGAACGCACTCACCAACAGTTTATTGAAACGGTTCGTGCAGGACGTGGAGTGCGAATCAAAGAGTCTGAATTAACTTATACAGGCCTGGTATGGCTAGGTGATGAAGCCGTTGAAAACGGTATGATTGATGGTTTAGCGGATATTGGTGCGGTCACGCGTGACATTATCGATGTAAAACACCGTCGTGTTTATGAAGCAGAGAAAAGCTTAATGGAAGAGTTGATGGGTGATATCAGCTCAGAAACTGCGGCTAAACTCTCTTTGTACTTAACCACCCTTCACTAATACCCAATTGATTTAGACTGGTTGGTTAACAACCAGTCTAAAAAGTCATTGGACACTCGGTAATCGTGTCATTCCTGCCAAGCAAAAAATCAATAATAGAAACTAGTAGACAGAGATCCAAACGTTCACTGATAAACTTATACTGATTTCGATTACGATTTACTTTTGCATAGTAAGCACTGTAACCATCTGCTCTATCCTCAATAAACTCAAGAATAAAAATACAGTATCCCCCCTCTTTTAAATGGAAGTGTAAGTTCTGATTTTGGCAATATACAAACCAATGATCATCTTCATTGTGAGGATAAAATCCCTCTCGAAGCTTCTCAAATTCTTTAGTTGTATAGTTCAAATTAGCATAAAGCAACCCCTGCTCTCTCGGCATGGGAACAATTTTCCAATCGTTTCGAGTCATTGCTTTATTTATTTGAATAGCCAAAACACTTTCCATCAAAAATAGTTAATTCCATATTACTACATAAAAGAACGTAGATAAATCCTATTCGAAGTTATTTCAGCTATAAAAAAACCCCGAACAACACAACCAATATTGGTGGGTTATTCGGGGTTATCTAGCATTGCCCTAACGGGCTTAGCAAACCTGACGGCTTAGATATTAAACTCAATGGTTGCAGGTGCCGTGCTTAACTCTTCAACTGGAGGAGCAAAGTCTGTCAGTTTAATACCACTTACCGCTTCTTTATACTCATCCAAAGTCGGCGTACGACCAAGAATCGTTGAAAGCACAACAACTGGCGTTGAAGCCAATAAAGATTCACCTTTCTTCTCCTCAGTGTCTTCTACCACACGACCTTGGAATAAACGGGTTGAAGTCGCCATAACCGTATCACCCTTCTCCGCTTTCTCCTGGTTACCCATACATAGGTTACAACCAGGGCGCTCTAAGTACATCATGTTTTGGTATTGAGTACGTGGCGCAGCTTTAGGATCACTGTCATCAAACTCAAAACCAGCGTACTTCTGAAGAATTTCCCAGTCACCTTCGGCTTTCAATTCATCAACAATGTTGTAAGTTGGTGGCGCAATCACTAATGGCGCTTTAAATTCAACTGAACCGTTCTTAGCTTCAAGGTTTCTCATCATCTGAGCGATGATTTGCATATCGCCTTTGTGAACCATACATGACCCAACAAAACCAAGGTCAACTTGCTTAGTTCCACCGTAAGAGGAAAGCCCACGAATCGAATCATGCGTATAGCGTTTTGAAGGATCTGGATTATTGACATCCGGATCCGCAATCATCGGTTCATCAATCTGATCCAAGTCGACCACTAATTCCGCATAGTACTTAGCATTGTCATCCGGTCTTAGAGCAGGTTGCTCACCAGATTTAATGTCAGCGATACGTTTATTGGCTTTATCAACCAGACCTTGCAGCATATGAATGTCATTATCCATGCCTTTATCGATCATAATTTGAATACGACCTTTCGCAATCTCTAAAGACTCGATTAAAGTGTCGTCTTCAGAAATATTGATGGACGCCTTCGCTTTCATTTCCGCTGTCCAGTCCGTGAATGTGAAGGCCTGGTCAGCTAGCAACGTTCCGATTTGAACTTCGATAATACGCCCTTGGAAAACGTTCTCGCCAAACTCTTTTAACATCTGAGCTTGAGTGGCGTGAACCACATCACGGAAGTCCATATGGCTTTTCATATGGCCTTTGAAAGTCACTTTTACCGAATCAGGGATCGGCATGGTCGCTTCACCGGTCGCTAAACCAAGTGCAACCGTTCCAGAGTCCGCTCCAAACGCCACACCTTTAGACATACGAGTATGCGAGTCACCACCAATGATAATGTCTCTTTCATCCACAGTAATATCATTTAATACCTTATGGATAACATCCGTCATTGGGTGATAAACACCTTTTGGATCACGGCCGGTAATCATGCCGAACTTGTGCATAAAACTCATTAGTTTAGGAATATTAACCTGTGCTTTAGAGTCCCAAACAGAGGCTGTGTGACAACCAGACTGGTAAGCCCCATCGACTGTTGGAGAAATCACGGTTGCCGCCATCGCTTCAAGCTCTTGCGCGGTCATTAGGCCCGTTGTATCCTGAGAACCAACAATATTCACTTTTACGCGAACATCAGATCCAGTGTGCAATGGTGTTTTAGACTTAACGCCCACTGCATTTCTGTTGAAGATTTTTTCAACCGCAGTCAGACCTTGGCCTGCATGAGAGATCTCTTTAGCAGGAGCAAAGACCAACGGGGTTTCCACACCTAAGGTCTCAGCGGCAAACGTTTGTAATTTCTTACCGAATACCACTGCGTAAGAACCGCCTGCGCGCATAAACTCAATTTTTTGCGGTGTAAATGAAGCAGAAATATCCGCTAACTCTTTATCACCGTTATAGAGTTTTTTCTGTTTCGTATTGATGGTTAGAACCGTTCCAGTATCGACCGCGTAAGTCTGTTCAAGCACCGCGTCACCGCTATCATCTAAAACGACCTGACCATTCGCATCGGTCTTTTTTACCCAGTTTTTAAGATCAAGCCCAATACCACCGGTTACATCAACGGTCGTTAAGAATATAGGTGAAATACCGTTGGTACCCGCAACGATTGGTGCTTTGTTTACAAACGGAACATAAGGACTGATTGGCTCACCTGTCCAAAGTGCCACGTTGTTCACACCCGACATACGAGAAGAACCGACACCCATCGTCCCTTTATCAGCCACTAGCATCACTTTTGCATCAGGGTTAGCTGCTTGAAGCGCTTTAATTTTGTCTTGAGCTTCTGGCGTAATTAGACACTGACCGTGTAGTTCACGGTCTGAACGAGAGTGTGCTTGGTTACCAGGAGAAAGTAGATCGGTTGAGATATCCCCTTCCGCAGCAACGTAAGTCACCACTTTAATCTCTTCTTGCAACTCAGGCAGTTTGGTGAAGAAATCAGCACGGGCGTAACTTTCCAGAATATCTTTAGCAATGGCATTGCCCGCTTTAAGTGCCGTTTCAAGACGCTCAGTATCCGCTTCATATAAGAATACTTGTGTTTTTAGAACCTCAGCAGCTGGCTTAGCAACGCTTTCATTATCAGAAAGCGCTAAATCAAGTAGCACTTCGATTGAAGGACCACCCTTCATATGCGACAACAGTTCAAATGCAAACTCTGGCGTAATTTCCGCCACAGTCTCTTGACCTAAAATGATCTCTTTTAAAAACTGTGCTTTCACACCGGCCGCCGGTGTTGTACCTGGAAGCGTGTTATAAATAAAGAAGTT
>JAYENR010000002.1:0-4651 GCA_034722175.1 Pseudomonadota bacterium
TTAGAAATTACTGGTTTTGCATCATCTTCATAGACTGGCAGTAACACCTGCTCTCCAACTAAATCTAAATCAGCGTTACCTGTATTCGTAATAAGGAAGGGAATAACTGAGTTCAAACCGTATTGAATGGACTCTCCAAATAATACGTTATTAGTTTGATCATAGGGTTTTACATAAAGTCCAAACGTTGAGCTTTCATCTGGATAAATATCCACTTTTGCCATCCAAGATGGATCAAAACGAACGTTCACATTTTCATCATCGTAATATTCAATACGTGTATTGTTAAAGACATCGATAAAACTAACAAAATCCATTACACCGACTTTGGTTACAAATTTACCAATTTTGTAATCAAAGTTTTCGAACTCTTGAGCATAAGATAAGTGGTTGATAAAAATGCGATCATCTTCGATGTTCTGATAGCCCACACCAAGGTCTAGCGTATAATCATCCGCTTCATATAAGGCTTCCGTTAAACCAAAAAGGGAGTCCTGAAAATAACCTTCGTTTTGAAAGTTACGGTAATACAGAGAGGTTTTTACCTCAGACTCCTCCCGAATCTCCTCCATCCAAGAGGGTTCAGTTACCTCTTCTGTTACGGCCTCTTCAGCAGAAACATAAGAAGTAGAGAAAGCGAAAATGGAGGTTATGAAAATTGAAGGGAAATATTTCATAGAATTCTTAGCAGGCCTGCTTAGTTTAAAAAGCCACAAGACCAAACCCGTTTCTTTTTATTTATTCGGTATAATTAGCTTAGATTTTACTTTAATCATTAAGCGATAAATCTACTCGGATAATACCCTAGAAGGGCTATCACCGTTATTAAAATCACTTGTGCAAACCCTAAAAATACTGCGATTACATTACATTGACTACCAATATTAATAACATTTCTACTCACTCCATAACCAGTCAGAGTTTAAACAGTGCCCACGGTTTTTCCGTTGCCCCCATGCTCGACTGGACGGATCGTCATTGCCGTTATTTTCATCGAAAAATAACTCAACAGGCCTGGTTATATTCAGAGATGGTCACCACCGGCGCACTTATCTATGGCAATAATAACCAACGGTTTTTAGGCCATCATCCAGATGAAGCACCTGTTGTTTTGCAATTGGGTGGCAGTGACTCCAAAGATTTGGCCACTTGCTCTAAACTAGGCGAGGAGTGGGGCTATTCAGAGATCAATTTGAATGTCGGTTGCCCGAGTGATCGTGTACAGAATAATATGATCGGTGCTTGTTTAATGGGGCATCCCCAACTAGTTGCAGAAGATATCTCATCAATGAAAGCAGCAACTAAACTTCCTGTCACCGTTAAGTGCCGTGTTGGCATTGATGAACAAGAAGATTTGGACAGCTTGATTGATTTTGTGTCTCAAATAAAAGAAGCAGGGGTTGATGGTATCATCATTCACGCGCGCAAGGCCTGGTTACAGGGCCTATCGCCAAAAGATAATCGAGAAATCCCACCCCTCCACTATGACTGGGTACATCAGGTCAAACAAACCTTTCCAGAGCTTTCAATCGCAATCAATGGTGGAATCAAAACTCCTGAATTGGGTTTGGTTCACATTAATCCGTATCAACATGAAGAAACCTTGCTTCCAGCAGTTGATGGCGTTATGTTAGGCCGTGCCGTTTACGAACAGCCTTATCTGTTAAGTGACGTTGATTCACTCTATTACAATCAAGATCACGTCAAACTCAGTCGCGAAGAGGTCTTACAGAGCATGTACCCTTATATAGAAAATCATTTATCTCAAGGGGGAAAGCTGATACAGATCACACGCCACATGTTAGGTCTATTTCATGGTTTACCGGGTGGTCGCATGTGGAGAAGACACTTATCGGAACACTCTTTTAAGCCAGAGTCAGGTTTAGAAATCGTTGAAGCTGCCTATCAAATGGTTAAAGATGAAATGCAACGCATGGAAGACAGGTTGAAGCATGACATATCTTGAAGTTCCTTTCAAAGAGAAAGATCAAGCTAAATCATTAGGGGCTCGCTGGGATGGCGCAACCAAAAAATGGTATGTGCCAAGTGAACTTGATGAGCAGCTTGACTTGTTCCAGCGTTGGATGCCAAATCAAACTCAACAACCCGCCCTTGAAACGGGTTCTTTGTTTTCTAAGCAACAACACCTAGGTGGACTTGATGAGCCAGCAGCCAAAGCTGAAAAGGGCACTAACCTCTCAATTGTCTTAAGAAACATTCAAAATGCTTTGAGAGCCAGCTTTCCAGGTGCGCTGTGGGTCATAGCAGAAATATCCAACATCAATCGTAATCGCGGCCATCTCTATTTAGAATTGTCAGAAAGTAATGAACAGGGTAAAACCTTAGCCAGTTGCAGAGCAATGATTTGGCAAAGCAGTGCCGAACGTTTATTAAGTCGTTTTGAGACGGAAACTGGCAGTGAGCTCTCTGTTGGGCAAAAAGTCTTGATGCTGGCAGAAGTCAGCTTTCACGAACAGTACGGTTTTTCATTTATCATTCAAGACATCGATCCTAGCTTCACTCTTGGTGAGCTAGAAGCTAAATTGAACGACATTCGTAAGAAACTGATTTTTGAGGGGTTATACGGACTTAATAAACAACTATTACTGGCTGAAGACTTTTTTAGAGTCGCAGTAATCGCTCCACCTGCCGCCGCTGGCCTAGGGGATTTTCGGGTTGATGCAGATATTTTGCAAAACAGTGGTTTATGTGAGTTCACCTATTTCTACAGCTCATTCCAAGGTGAACAGGTAGAAAAGGAGATGACCTCCGCTTTAGAAGCGATCGAATCACTGCATTCTGCGAATCCATTTGATGCTTTAGTCATTATTCGTGGTGGTGGTGCCAAGCTGGATTTAAGTCACTTAAATATTTACGACATTGCCAAACGTGTCTGTCAAGCACAGCTACCTGTTTTAACGGGTATTGGCCATGAAAGAGACAATACCATTCTAGATGAAGTCGCTCACACTCGATTTGATACACCGAGCAAGGTGATCGCGGCCATTCGCAATAAAATTTTTCAACAAGCTCAACAGGCCAAACAAAACTGGCAACACATCGACCAGTCCAGTCGCTTACGGGTTAAACATTTACAACAGGATATTGAACGCTGGAATCAACACATTGATAAAAATAGCCTAGCCTGCCTGTTTTACTGGAAAAACAATCTAGAGCCTTTGAAGTACCAACTTCAGAAACAAGGTCAAAAACGAGTTCAGCATACTGCTCAAGCAATAGAGCAGTTGCAACAGCATATTCAAGTAACGGCCAACCGGCAACTTGAAATAGTAAAAGCTGATATTGATCAAAACATCAGTAAGGTATCCCAAGAAGCAAAACGTAGCATTAACTACCAACAGAACCAAATTATTCAATGGATCGCCTTTATCTTAAGTTCTGGCCCTAAAACTCAATTAAACCGTGGGTTTGCCATTGCTAAAACGGAACAAGGTAAGCCGATCAAAACGGCTAAACAGGCCCAAAAAGCAGGGCGCGTACAACTTCAATTCATTGACGGAACTGTTCCTGCCGATATTGATCAAAAGGCTGTCATAATTGAAAACACCTAACAAAGTTGACAGACAATCACTATTTAAAATGATAAAGAGATAAGAATCATGACTCAGACTTCAGATAGTTTTAAAGCGAATTACGCTAAATTACAAGACATTGCCCAAAAGCTTTCCAATACCGAGGAAGTCGATATTGATGAGTTAGTCCCTATGGTTGATGAAGCCACGCGTGCTTACCAGCTATGTAAATCACGAATTGAAGCGGTTGAAAATGCATTAAACAAGCGTTTAGACTCTGATTCTTCTGATTCAGATCCATCTCAGGAATAACTAGAAATGACTATCCAAGCCACTATTTACCACAACCCACGATGCTCTAAAAGTCGTCATACTTTACAAATCTTAGAAGATAAAGGAATAACGGTTAGTGAAGTTCGTTACTTAGATAATCCACCCAGTAAAGAGACTCTTAAACAGCTTTGTGAAATGATGAATGTAAAGCCTTTCGAAATCATCCGAACTGGAGAAGCCTTATTCAAAGAGCTTGGTTTCACTAAAAAAGACCAACGCAGTGATGATGAGTGGCTAACTATTTTAGCGGACAACCCAAAACTAATCGAAAGACCGATCGTTCAAATGGGTGATCGGGCCATTATGGGACGACCACCAGAAAATGTTTTAGAGTTGCTTTAACGCTATTGCTTCAATACAAATATTAAAAAAGTAAAACCAAGTTAAAAGTAGGCAGGCCTGCCTACTTAAACAATCTCCAATTTCATTCCTGTTTATTTCTAATCTAGTACAAACCACATAAAAACTAACTAACTCCGTTAAAGGGCAGTTGTGTATCGACAACTGAAATTATCGACAAACCACCAATTTAACATAATATATATTATACGAATATCAGTACTTATATATTGAACCACTTAATTTAAACTACCTCATCAATAACACCCACAACAACGATCTGTGTACTCGTACTCCGATTACAAACTTAAAGAACATTAAAACCCAAAATTTAAGCTCACACACATTGACCAGGCCTGGTCAATGATCAGTTACCTATAATCATGAAACTCTATGAAGTCTAATATTCAGGCACAAAAAAGCCGGGATGTCCCGGTTTTTTTGTG
>JAYENR010000003.1:0-4588 GCA_034722175.1 Pseudomonadota bacterium
TTGCAGGTGTGGCATTAAAGTCTGCCAGCAATAAGGCGTTAAATACCGCATTGGTTTTTGATCGAAACGGAACTGAACAGGCCTGTTATATTAAGAATCACTCTTTTAGTTTTGCTAATGAAGATCGGTATTACCAAGCGAGTAATCAGCAAGTGATCTTTAATATTGATCATACTCCATGTAGTGTTTTTATCTGTTATGACTTGCGTTTTCCTGAGTTATTTAGAAAGGTTGCTAAACAATCGGAGATGATCTTTGTGATTGCCAACTGGCCAGCTAGCCGACAACAACATTGGCAGGCCTTACTGCAAGCCCGTGCTATTGAAAATCAATGTTTTATGGTTGGAGTGAATCGCACGGGTGAAGATGGTAATGGCTTGCTGTATGAGGGGGGCTCAAGTGTGATCAATCCGTTAGGCGAAATGCTTTCTTATATGAGTGCTGAGTCTAACTACTTGGTAACAGAGGTTAACCCGCAAGAAACTTTAAAAGTCCGTGAACGTTTTCCCTTCTTAAACGATATGAAGTGATTTTTTAAACAGAACAGGCCTTTATGCTCCCTTGGCGAATGTGTTCAGTTTGTTTACGTTGTTAGTTTGTTTACGTTGTTAGTTTGAATTACTTGATGTTTAAGAGCTAATACGGTCAATCGCTTTTTGCATGGCGAGAGGTTGGGCTTTGTAGGATTGGATAAACTGGTTTAAATTATTCTTTTCGGAATTTGTCAGGTTATCTAACCAAGTTTGGGCTTTAAGTTCTAACTCTTTTTCTTCGCTTAGTTCTAAGGTTTGTATTGTTTGGTGTTGTTCCAATAGGTCGTGTGTAATCGTTAAGCTAACGGAGTGCTGAGCGTGCTGTAATAAGCATTCAAGCCGTTTGACGGCGCCATGCTCATTACTTGGAAAGGTGCAGGGTGGTTCAGTCGCATCACTTACCTGTTCTTCTAAAATAGGCAAAGCTTCAAAGATCTCATCGTGTTCCAGTTCTAACAGAATATCCTGAATGGTGAGTTGCACCTCAATCTGTTTTTCGGTTTTTATTAAGGCTTCTAACTCATTAATTTGGATTTGTGCAAACTGTAAGCGTTGCTGCTCAAAATCAAACAGAGGATTTGTAAACTCCAACGCAAAATCCTCTATCCAAAAACCGATCACAGGGATCACCTGCCGCATTCCAAGTTGCGGATTTTCAAGCATGGCTTTTAATTCATGCTCCATTGAATCAGGTGCATTTTGAAACAGCAGTTGACCATTAAAAACACTGCGATAACCGTGTTCCTGTATGAACTGCTCGGCCACTTGTTTGACAATGTTTAACTGAAAATCGGAGATTGGGTGTTCAGATTGAATCGAATCATTTAAAAACAAAACCGACACCCTTTTAGATGTTTAATTAGAGTAAAGACATCTTAAAAAATATTTAGAAAAAGATCAAAAGTATCAGTGAAGGGTGATTTCATTTAGTTATGCTTTTTTAGGAGGGTTGCATAGGTAAAATGATAGGAAGTAAATTTTAACCAGGCCTGGTTACTTTGAAAGGTACGGAAACAGAGTGGCTTTTTGTTCAGGGGTTAGATTATTCACCGTTTCAATATTACGTTCTGGAATCTGTTCTGGATTGGGGTAGTGTTTGATGGCTTGTTCTAGGCTGGCTTCGCGAATAATGTGCAGCACGGGATAGGGAGAGCGGTTGGTGAGATTTTCGGTATCATCTGGCTGTGTGCCACCAAATTGATAGTCGGGGTGAAAGCTCGCGACTTGGAAGTGGCCTTCCCAACCTTGTTCAACTAATAAGTGGTCAACCAAGTCTAAGAACTGATTGTAGTCATAAAAGTCATGCAGCATTTCAGGGATAGCAATTAGAGTGGTTTCCAGCTCTTTAGGGGAGTGGTCTGCCATTCTTTCGAGCTCAGTTGAAAGATCATCGAGTAAACAGGTCTGGTCAGTACAGTCACTACTGATAATACGAACCCGCTTTTGCAGGTGAGGGAGTGAGGCGAACGGACATAAATTAAGACCAATCACCACCTGTTCTAACCAGTGGTGCATGGCCTTATCAATGTCTGAACGTTCAACTAACATTGTTTAAATGACTTTTTGGCTTAGGATTGAACTGTTTTTAAGTTCAACGGCTTCACCAGAGGCGTGCTGAATCACTTGGTCTAAACTGTTTTGACTTGCATCGTAGGCATAAACGGAGAGTTCGTCACCCGGTTGTAGAAAAACAGTTTCGCCAAAGTGGGTGTAGCTGGTTGCGCCCAGGCTAATCATCATCTGTTTTGGGTAGCCCGCTTGTTGAATGATTTGCGCTAGATCTTCTAAAGGCCCAAAGTCTTTTTGGCTAGCAAGTTTGTCGATGATCCAATCTTTCAACTGAGTGTAAAAGTAGCTGTAAGTTAATACTGGACTATTTTCACCATAGGCGTGCAGTTTACCGTCACGTTTTACAAAAGAGGCAATATGGAAGTTATCCATTTCTCCGCCATTATCAAACTTAGAAAGTGGAATAAAGTCCGCAGAGACCCCTTTACTGCTTGGCCCCCAGTTTTTTTTGTCACTGATTTTTTTAGCCCCTTCTTTACGAATGGAGCAGTCGTTAAATGCTGCAAAGGCTTTGGGGGTTAAATCGATCACTTGATTGTTTTCATAGGTGACATCAAATACCACACAGGTTTCCGCTTCTAGGTGCAGGTTGGCATCCTGTTCCATATTTTTAGGGTAGTGGATTTCAGAGTGCGATAACGGGAAGACACCTTTAAAGGTGTCTGAACCCGGTATGTAATAAGGAAACAGGCCTTTAGGCGCGTTTTCACTTTCAGTTTTTACATTCACAAAATCGGCATTTTCTTTGGCTTGATCAAGGTGATTAGCAAAGTTACCAGCAATACCGAAACAGAGGGTGTTTTTTAAATCAAAAGTCATCATCAGTTCTTTTTACTTTTTACCTAACATACGTTTTAGGGTGTCGTCTTTATAAACAAAGTGGTGTTTAAGTGCACCCGCAATATGTAATAAAACAACTAAGATCATCAATGGTCCAGCAGTACCATGAATGGCTTTAGCAATCTCATGAATGGTTTCGTTTTCACCTACAATCTGCGGTAGTACAAAGAAATCAAAGAATGCCACTTCGTGACCACCTGAGTTGGACATAACCCAGCCTGATATCGGCATCATGATCATGGCTAAATAAAGAATGCCTTTTACTGCGTGACCTAAAATATGCTCAAACTTGTTTTTGGAAAGCTGTTCTGGATTTGGGCTGATTTTTAACCACACCAGACGCAACATCATCAATAAAAATAGACCGATACCTAATGATTTATGTAGGTCATAGAGTTCAAATTTTTCAGGGCTTTTTTCCAGCTCATGCATGTACATCCCTAATGCGATGAGGCCGATAAACAGAAATGCTGAAATCCAGTGGTTAGCACGAGAAACAACGCCGTAACTTGTTGGGGTGTTTTTTAACATCTGATTCATCCTGTGTTTAAATTTTAAAGCAGTGGTAAAGCGTTAAGAGCATCTTAAACCGTTTAAAAAACGGTAACATGATTGCTAGTGGTTTCACTCACTTTAATAAAGCAAGCTCTGAAATTTACGTCTATACATTGTAACTAATTCTGGTGCTGGGCCTGAAAGCATTTCAAAGGCCTTTAAAATCGTCTTTTGTGGCAAGCCGTCACGGTAGTTTCTGTCAAGACTAAACAGTTTAAACAGACTTTGCAGGGCATTTTCTGGCTGACCGTTTAAGATCAAGAAGCCCGCTAAACCATAGAGGGCATCTAAGTCTTCTGGGTTTTCGGCTAAGGTTGCCTGAATTTTTTGAATGTCTGGAAACTCTTCAACCACCTGTGAAAAATATAAAACCCCCTCTACCTGTTTACCTTGTGGTGAGTTTTGTGCCTCTTCAGGGAGTTTTTTCAATAGGTCATTGGCTTTGTCTAAGTGACCAGTATGCAGATACATTTGTACCAGATCTAAATGCACTTTGAAGTTGTTTGGGTTCTCTTGTGAGGCTTGACCTAAAAGCTGTATTGCTTGATCAAACTGACCTTGTGCAAAAGCTTGGGTCGCTTGTTTACGCAATACTTCAGACTGTTCTTCTTGTACGTTAGCATTGACCAGTGAACGGTAGTCCGCTTCAGATAATAAACCTGCGCCTTCAGTCACAATTTCACTGTTTTTAACGACTTTATAAAACGGTACGTCAGTCACGCCAAATTTTTCAGTGATGTCTTTTTCTCGATCGATATTGATTTTAGCCAAGATAAATTCGCCCGCTTTTTCAGTCGCAATCTTTTCTAGAATGGTATTGGCCAACTTACTCTGTTCATTTAGCGAGGACCAAAAACTGATGACCACGGTAAAACGTTTGGAGTTTTGCATCACCATCTCTTGAACATTCGCTAAGGTGACATCGACAATCATTGGTTGAGACATGTTGGTTTCCTAAAAGTTTTAAGCAGGCCTTATATGTTGAAAGTGTTCTCCAGGTATGGAGAATTTATTAAGGACGCTTAGTAAAGGGATAGAGAGATCTTGTTAGCAGGCCCAAGACCAATTGGATCTAGATGAACAGATTAAGA
>JAYENR010000004.1:0-12235 GCA_034722175.1 Pseudomonadota bacterium
TTATATCCTAAAACCCGTTATCTGATTGATGACGGGTTTTTTTTTGCCTAGAATTTGAGTAGAGATCTATGAGTTGTCGCTTCTCATTTAGGTGATGAGTTAAAGCTTCTGTTTATATAGTAACCAGACCTGGTCAGTTTTCTAAATGCTTAATGGCTCTCTTTAACTGCTGTAATGCTTGATCCATTAACTCAGTTGGTATGGCAAGATTTATTCTCATAAAATTTATTTCCACTTCATTGACATATTTATCTCTAGATGCATGGTTTATTACATGCCTAGAAAGAACCAATAGGCTGATTTGAACTAAAATTTTAACTATTTCAATATCCGCTTAAATAGTAATTAATGTACTTCTGTATATCTTTACAAATTTACCAAATGTCACTATATGGTCTTAAACAAAGGTTCAAAAGTAACATTTCTCTGTTATATTGGTATCAATAACGTTAATCTCAGAGTTACTATGTATAAAGCTTTTTTTGGACTAAAAGAACTACCTTTTCGTAATAACCTCGATTCTTCTTTTTTTTATGAAAAGGCATCCCGCTTAGAAATACTACAAGCCTTGGTTTATGTAATAAATCGTGGTGATGCAATTATTAAAGTAACAGGTGAAGTTGGTTCAGGAAAAACCACATTATTACGTTTAGTTGCTCAAGATTTAACCAATGGCTACAAACTGGTTTATATCAATTCCCCTAACTTATCTCCCAAAGATCTTTTACACAGTATAGCTACAGAACTAGATATTCAATTTTCTGATGAAATTAATAAGTACCAGCTATTAGAACTGATTAGAAATGACTTATTAACTCGGTATGTTGATAACAAAAAAGTCGTTGTTTTAGTAGATGAAGCTCAATCAATCAGCATTGATACACTAGAAGAGTTACGTTTATTAACAAACTTTGAAACAGATAAAGACAAGCTTATTCAGCTTGTATTGTTTGGTCAACCTGAATTGGAACTGGCTATTGGAAGTCCTGTATTACGTCAACTTAAATCACGCATTACTTATAGTATCCATATTCCGCCCTTAACAATATCTGACGTCTATGATTACTTAAACCACCGAATGCGTGTCGCATCCTATAAGGGTTTAGATTTTTTTAATTACAAAAATGCCAAAAAAATCCATAAGTTGAGCCAAGGTTTACCCCGAACAATCAATTCTATTGCTGATCAGTTATTAATGTCATCGTACGGTTTAGGTGATACTAAGTTAAAAACTAAACATTTTAAGAATTTAAACTCTTTGGATTTATATAGTCCGAAGGTTAAAAATAACTACCTATTGCTGAGTTTCATTTTCTTAATTCTTGTATTGATCTCTGTTGGCGGGTATTTTTTATTTATAAATAAACCAGATGGTGATAAGGATTTAGTAAGTATTAATGATATAGCAATTGATTTACCTGTCGAGAGTCAAGAGTTAGACGTTTTCGATAATGTAATTAGTAGTGAATTAATTGTCGAATCAATACCCCTATTGAAAGAAGATATAGGTACCGTTGATATTACTTCTCAATCCGCATCCGTTGAGCAAACTGATGCTAATTTTTTATCAAAAGAAAATAGTATACTTGATCAAGTAGCCATTGATTCAAGTAGTGAAATAACCATGAATCAACTATTAGAACTGCATTTTGAAACAGAAGCTTGGTTGGATAGCTTTAGTAATACTGATTACATTATTCAACTATCTACTTCATCTGTTGATAAATTTAAAAAGAATATTGCAAGCTATAACAGCTTTAAAAATGTTATGACAAATTTACATTTTATGTTAGCTTTAAATCAGGAGGGAACAGCAATGCGTATTAAGACACTCTATTTGGGTTCTAGTAGTTATTCTTTTCTTCGTAAAGAACTGTCAGTTTTACCTGAATCAATTAAAAAGGCTCAGCCTTTTATAGCAAATGCGAGCACTTTGAAAGAAAGTGCAAAATCAACTTCTTTAAAGTTAAAAGTGATGGAAAGCCAATGAGTAGCGCATTATATTCCCTATTTCAAAAACCCCTTGTCGTCATTTTATTGTCGGGATTCACACTTACATCATGTACGACAACATCTAGTGTTAATCGTCAAAATATGTCCCCAGATGTTCAGGAGCAATTTGCTGTAAAGGGTCATATTGAAAAAAGCCAGACTCCTGAAGACAAAAGTAGCGCTGCTCATAGTATTCCTAATTTGGTTACCAAGAAGAAATTGCTACCTCCTAAACCTAGTGATCAAGCATTATCAAAAAAGTACTCTGTTTCAGCAGTGAATATTCCTGTCAATGAGCTTCTTTTCAAACTGGCACAAGACGCAAATAGACAGCTTGATATTGATTATGCAGTAACTGGTAAAGTGACTATCAATGCGATTAATCAGTCTTTAGATACTATTCTTGAACGTATAGCTAATGATTCTGGTTTTGTTTTTAAAATTGACTCTAGTAGCATTCATATCAGACCAGACTTGCCTGAATGGCGTAACTATAAAGTTGACTATGTTTTTATAAATAAAAACAGTATTGATAAAATAGATATGAAAATGAGTGTGTCTAGTAATAATGCTACTGGCGGGAGTAGTAGTTCTGTAATTGTTGGTTCAGAGCATGATTTTTGGGCGCGACTAAAGGAAAATATTGAAATACTTGCACAACCAAATCCGCTTGAGGCTCGTAGGGAGCAAGATATTTTAATGCAAAAAAATCTACAAAATTCTGCAGCTGGAAATGGGATGGTTTCATCTGGTGGTTCAGTTGTTAATGGGTTGGTTCAAGGTTCAAACCAAGCTAGCTCCACTGTTAAACGTTCGGTAAATACATTAATCAACCCGGAGGCGGGTGTTATTTCTGTATATACAACTGATAATAAGCATAAATCCATAAAAAATTATATTGATGAGTTACAAGAAAGATCACTACGTCAAGTAATGATAGAAGCCACAGTTGTAGAAGTTGTGTTGTCTGATCAATACCAGGCGGGTATTGATTGGTCAACCTTAGTTAAGTCTGACGATGGTAACGGTGTGTTAGGTCAAAGCCTGATACCAACAACTTTATCTAGTAATTCAGCAGTCGCTTTTAATTTCACAGGTATCGGTGGTGACTGGGATTTAGGGTTAAGAATGCTTCAGCAGTTTGGTAACACTCAGGTTCTTTCTAGTCCAAAAATTATGGCGGTGAATAACCAGACGGCACTTCTTAAAGTGGTTAATAATGAAGTTTATTTCACAATTGAGGTAAATAGAGAGGCTGCAACTGCAACTAGTGCGGGTACAACGACCTATGAAACAGAGGTTCATACGGTTCCAGTTGGATTTATGATGAGTGTCACTCCTTTTGTCAGTGAAGATGATAGTGTTTCATTAAATATTAGACCAACAATTTCACGAATTGTAGGTTATGTGAATGATCCAAGTCCTGACCTTGCTAGAGAGAGCATTATTAGTCGTATTCCAATTATCCAAGAAAGAGAAATGGCTTCTGTACTAAAGCTCAACAATAAACAGACAGCGGTTATTGGTGGCTTAATAGAGGATACAAATGCCAATGATAAAAACGGTGTGCCGTGGGCTAATGATCTACCGATTATAGGAGATCTTTTCTCATATAAAGATGACAACACAACAAAAAGTGAGTTGGTTATTTTTATACGACCAATTGTTGTTAAAAACCCAGATGTTGACCATGGAGACTTACAGTCGTTACGTAGTTTCTTGAAAACAACACGCTCTCAGTAATAGGGTGGTTGAACAATGAGTGTTTTATTGGAAGCGCTAAAAAAAGCGGCAGAAAACAAAAAACAGTCAGATGCTTCTACAGATTCTTTAGAAGTTCATCAGCGAGACGAAATCTCTGCACCTCTAGAAACTCAACCTGATGTTAAGGATGATACTGTTTCAGTTGAAGAAAAAAAACCTTCTGTGGAACCTATTACTAGTCCTCTACCAGGTATTAGGCTTTCAACAGAACCTGAAGAGCCGGTCATTGAGAAGCCGCCATCAATAGATGATTTAGATATTCCTGACAATGTAGTTGTAGAACCTGATGTTCAGGCTGAGATCTCAACTATTACTTCTGAAGATGAAATTAAAGTTCCTTTAGATATGGAGACTCCAGAGTTATCTAATGTTACTGAAATTCAATCTGGAGGTTCTAGTCAAGGTAGTCTAAAGAGTGAAGAAACATCTCAAAAACAGAAAGATGAGTCTGATGAAAGTTTTGATTGGAGTTTAAATAAGTTGCCAGGCTATGAACATGTTGATTCTATTCATCAACAACAATCATCTCCTGAAGCTTTTCCGAAAAAAGAGGACTTTAGTAATCAGATTTTAAGCACTAATAAACGATTCTTTCGATCAGGACCGTCAGGAACCATCCGCCAATTTATCTTTGGTGGCTCCTCTAATATTGCTATTTATTTGTTGTTTTCTATTTTTACTATCACAGTAATCGGTTTTTTTAGTATTTATTATTTTCAGCAACAGAGTGAGCAGCTTGACCAAAGTATGCTCAAATATAACCTGGTTCGAACTGTTTTACCAGCAGATGTCAATACAGTGCCTGTTTCTGTACCAGCAAGAGCTGATACAAATGATTCTAAGCAAACAGAGGCCGGAATCAATCAATTAGACACGCTTCTTGAAGCTGTTCCACTGCAAACTATGGAAAATACAAATGCACTTAATTCCACCCCTGAATCAAGCTCTCAAGTAACAGTTGTTAAATCTGAACCTGAAGTTAAGTTACAGCAGTTTGAAAAAACACGTACGGTAAAACAAAGCTCTGGATCTTTAGCGCAATCGAGCAATTTAACGATTACAGCGATTAATCAGGAATCTAATATGCAATTAGCTTATTCTGCCTTATATGAAAATGATCTTAATCAAGCTCAGTCATTGTTTGATCAAATACTAAATGCAGAGCCCGAAAATGTGAGTGCACTTAATGGATTAGCATCCGTTTATGCTCAAGCTGATAATGAGTCAGAGGCAGTAAAAACCTACCAACAAGTGTTATCAATTTCACCAAATAACCTTCACGCTTTTGAAGCGTTGGTCTCTTTGTTAGGGAATTCTATAAGTGGAATAGAGTGGAAAAGAGAAATCATCAAGGTTCTTGAAATGCATCCTGACTCGTCTGTACTCAACTATGCTGTCGGAAATATATTTGCTGCCGAAACAGATTGGAAAACGGCACAGGAATATTATTTTAGCGCTTCAGCATTAGATCAAACAAATGCAGATTATTTATTAAATTTAGCTGTAAGTTTAGATCATTTAGGTCAGTATAAATTGGCTGAAAAAAAATATACTTTGGCACTGGTGCATGCAAGTTCTCAGCAAGTTAGCTTTGATGAAAAACATATTAAACAAAGGTTAATTACCATTAGACAGTTTATTGGAAAAAGTGGTCAATGAATTCAAGAGCACTTCTAGGGCAACGTTTAATAGATGATGGCAAAATCAATGGAGACCAACTTGAAATTGCCCTCACAGAACAACGCAAAACGGGTAAAAAATTAGGTGAAGCATTATTCCGATTAGGCTTTCTATCTGAGTTAGAAGTTAGAGAGGCGATTGGTGAATCCGTTGGTTATGACTCGGTGAGCTTAAGAGGCATTGTTCCTGATGCCAATGCGATGAGTTTGATCTCGGAATCATTTGCAAGAACCTATTTAATTATGCCTGTGAGCCTACGTGAACACGCTTTAAAAGTGGTTATGGCAAGCCCTGACGATATCTTGTTATTAGATAAAATTAAACGTCATATACAGAATCCAGATATCCAGTTAATTCCCACAATTGGGGTGGAAAAAGAAATTCTTACCAGTATCGATAACTACTATGGGTATGAGTTATCGATTGATGGAATTTTAAGAGAGCTTGAAACGGGTAAGATTGATATTACCCAGATATCAGCTGACAGAGAGTACTCTCAGCCAATGGTTCGATTGGTTGATAGTGTTCTGACTGATGCGGTTAAACGTGGTGCTTCTGATGTTCACTTTGAACCAGAAGAGAACTACATTCGGATACGTTACCGTATTGATGGAGTCTTACAAGAAGTTAGATTGTTACACAAATCATTCTGGTCAGGCCTGGTAGTCCGTTTAAAAGTTATTTCGAGACTGGATCTGACTGAACAGCGATTGCCACAAGATGGACGTATGGATCTTTTTGTTGATGGTCGAAGAATTGATTTTCGTGTTTCATCTTTGCCATGTTCGCATGGTGAGAATTTTGTTTTACGTATTTTGGATAGAGAAAAAGGCATTGTCCCGCTGGCGGATTTAGGGTTGGATAGTCACTCTTTTGAAGAACTCAAATTGATGTTAGCTAGACCGACGGGAATTATGCTGGTGACTGGACCAACGGGGTCTGGTAAAACGACCACGCTGTACTCAATTTTGAATGAGTTAAATCAGGTTGGTGTGAATATCATGACATTAGAGGATCCCGTCGAATATCCAATGTCGATGATCAGGCAGACTGAGATCAATGAAGACATTGGGATGGACTTTGCAACCGGTATCAGAGCCTTGTTACGCCAGGATCCAGATATTATTTTGGTAGGAGAGATCAGAGACTCTGAAACTGCAGAAATGGCCGTTAGAGCAGCAATGACTGGACACCAGGTATTTGCGACTCTACACACTAACTCTGCAATAGGTGCAATTCCTCGCCTGATGGATATTGGAGTTTCAGCGAGTATATTATCCGGAAATATAGTGGGAGTCGTGGCGCAACGTTTAACTCGAAAGTTATGTAGTAAATGTAAAGAACCCTATCAGGCAGAAGAGTACGAGAAACAGTTGATGGGATTGTCGAGTAGTGATTCATTAACACTGTATCGATCTAAAGGTTGCAGTCATTGTAACGATATTGGTTACAAAGGACGCTTAGCGATTTTAGAAACATTAAGATTTAATAAAGAGATGGATGAAATGCTTCTTGCAGGTGCTCCGCAAGGTGAAATTTTAAATGAAGCAATCAGCCAGGGGTTTTTTACGATGACTCAGAGTGCTTTAAGTTGGGTTAAACAGGGTGAAACTTCAATTGAAGAAATTAGTCGAGTGGTTAACTTAACTGAGTTGCTTTAGGAGAGATTATGCAGAACTATAAATATACCGGCATAAATCGATACGGCAAACGTGTCAAAGGGGTAAGTGCAGCTAATAACCCTTCTGATTTGAGTCAGCGCTTGCGTAAACAGAACATTAGTTTAATTAGTAGTAGCAAACAAGGTTCTGGTTTATTCAGTGGTTCAAAAACAAAAATAACGCGTAAGGAACTTATTTTTATCACTTTTCAGTTGTCTCAACTTTTAAAAGCTGGTGTGCCGTTGTTGGAGGTCATTGATGACTTAAGAGATTCCATCGACAATGATGCAGCTAAAGAGATGTTGGCAGAAATTTATGATCTTATGCAGGGTGGATCTACCTTTTCGGATGCCTTAAAAAGTTATGAAAGTGTGTTTGGTAATGTCTATGTTGCTTTAGTTTCTGTCGGTGAAAATACCGGTAGATTAGATCAACTACTCAATAACTTGGCTGAAATGTTACGTTGGGAAGATGAGCTCGCTTCTAAAGCCAAAAAAGTTATGATCTATCCAGCGATTGTGGCAACGGTGGTTATCTCTGTCGTTATTTTGATGATGATGTTTGTGGTTCCTGAACTGTTAGGGTTTATCGGGTCAATGGGTGGAGAGATCGGTTTTGCGACTGTGGCATTGATTGCGACTTCTAACTTTATTCAAAACTACATTATTGAACTCTTTGTTATTCCATTTATATTTATTTATGCAATTAAATGGTGGCGAAGCAAGTCCGATAACTTCAAATTAAAGTCCGATAAATGGGTTCTGGGAATCAGTGTGATTGGTCCGATTATTCATAAGTTAAAGTTGGCTCGAGTGTCTAACACGCTGGCGATTATGTATGGCGCAGGTATCAGTTTTACAGAGTGTATGAAAATGAGTTCTACGGTTGCTGGAAATACATATTTGCAAAGAAATATCGATATTGCCGTAAAGCTTATTCAAGAAGGAATGCCCATTCACGAAGCTTTTCAGAGTGCTGAAGTGTTCCCAAAAATGGCTATCAGCATGATTAAAGTGGGTGAGAATAGTGGTCAGATGGATGAAGCTCTAACCAATATCAGCTATTTCTATGATAGAGAAGCTAAAGAGTTGATTGAAAAAATTGAGCCAGCAATAGAGCCTGTCTTAACCGTTATTATGGGTTTTATTGTCGGTTGGGTAATGATCGCCGTTCTTGGTCCTATTTATGACACGATTGCAAAGGTGCAGTAGCCGTGAAATATACTTTTTATATCAGTAATCAGGGTGTCAATATCTATCAAGATAAACGACAGGCTCCAAAGTTGATACAGTCGTATTCTTGGTCAGACTTTAACGGCATTGATACTTTTCTGGCAAACCTTCCAGGTCGAAGTCCAGTTTCGATTATTCTCGACTTGGTTGAAGAAGATATTACGATTGAAGCTTTTCCAAAATTGTATTTATGGGAAAGAAATGCTGTCAAAAACCGTCATGAAGAACAGCATAGAGCGGATGGAGCTGAATTTGTTCATACTCAGTGGACTGGTCAATCACAGACGACTGAAGAGGGGCGGCAGGAAGAGTTTATTTTGACCTCCTCAATCACCAGTCCTGCTCATGTGGTTAACTTTATGGGAATGGTTGAAGAAGCTGAAATCATGGTAGTTGGGCTTTATTCCGCTTCGTTTTTAATGGCTGAATACTTTAAAAATGAATTAAGCCGAGTATTCGATTTATCTAAACAGGAAATGAACAGTCCGTTCTTTTTGGTTTCTAGGCAGTCTGAGCGAAGTTACCGTCAAACTTTCTTTAATCAGTCAGGCATTCGTATCAGTCGTTTGATTGAAATTGATAAAGAGCCTGACGATTATGAGGGTTTTAAAGCGGCTCTAGTTCATGAAACCAAACTCGCAAAAAACTATATTTACAATCAGAATATTATCGAGCCTGAAGTTGAGATTAGTTATATCTTTATGGATGGTGACTCTAAGCGTTTAGAGGGGTTGCAACAATTAAGTGAAGATGAGCACCTATATCAAACGCAATATGCAGACAGCAATCATGCAGAAGCCTTTTTCAAAACTTTGATTTTTACGCCAGAAACTGGGAATGCAAATGAAATAAACCCTCAGTTAACGGAACTCTATGCGGCAAGAGATTTAGCTGGTTACATTTTTAGAAGATCTCCTGAGAGTTTTTATAGCACCCCTTATAGTTTAAGAATCAAAAACCTACTCATGGGTTATAGAGGTTTGGTTGGAGTTAACAGTATTATTTTTTTAGGGCTGTTGATTTTTATTACTATATCTGGAATTGATTGGACGATCACTCAAGATAAGATAGAACGACTAGAAAGTAATATTGTGAGTCATGAACTTGAAAAAAACCGCTTGCAAAAAGAGGTTGCTTTACAAGTTGATGCCGAAGAAATTAAGGCATCGGTTGAGTTTTCTGAGGCGATTTTAAAACTAAAGACCGATAAAACGGTTGGTTTTAATATTAAACCGATCTCTGACATAGTGGCACAACATGAACATATACAAGTCATGAAGCTTAATTTGAAAAAAATGGGGCAATTTGATAGTCGCGTTTACGAGATTGATTTTCATGGCTGGGTTTACCCATTCGAAGATTATTTCCGTGAACCTGTTATGTGGGTAGATGCTTTTAAAGAGCAGTTGGAAACCATTGAGAATGTGCATCAAGTCACCTTGGTTCAAGAACCTTTAAACAGAGATTTAAAGCAGGCCTTATTAATTGGGGTTGATGACAAAGTTAAGTCCGTCGATGCTCTACCTTTCCAAATAAAGCTAAGGGTGAGTCATGAATAGTCAAGATAATGCAGTTTCTCATTCATTAATTCGTCAGTTATTCTTTACGGTTTCGCTGGTTTTAATTCTTATTATTGGATTGTCAGCGGCTTCTTGGTATGTGATTACCGAAGAACAAAAAGAAATTCAGAAGGTCGAAAGTCAAAAAATTAAAGAACTGAACTCTTTAAGAAGTCAGGTCGAGTTTTTACGCTCTCAGGTTAAGTTATATTACCTTTATGGTGATAAATACAAAGATCTGGTTCGACAGGGGATTGTTAAAAAACAAGATCGTGTTTTTTGGGTTGATTCAATAGTACAGATGCAAAAATCTTTAGTCATGCCTGATTTTACATTCAAGTTTTCGCCAGAAGCTGCTTTAAGTAGCGAACGTTTTAGCAATATTAAAATTGATAAAAATATCTTTTACTTTAGCCGACTTGATCTTAATATGGCGATACAACATGATGGAGATCTATTAACGTTTTTAGAAGCGATTAATGAGCGTATCTCTCCTCTGTATCTGGTAGAAAGTTGTCAAAGTGCCATGTTGAATGAGAAGTTAGAGGATAATGAAGTAATGAACTTTGATCCTGAAAAAGGTAATATCAAAGTACAGTGTTCTTTAATTGTATTCCACTCACATTCAAAAGAGGCCATATAGCAGTGGTTAATTTTGGGGGAAATGGTGATCAAATGAATTCATTAACAATGAATGGCTCTAAATTTATGAGTGTTAGCTTTTTTAGCGCGGCATTGCTCATTGTCTTTATGGCTTATACTTCAGTGCAAGCTGAGGAACCTGGAGTCGAAAAATTATTGCTAACGCCTGAACAGCGAGTCAAAATCGATCAGCAGAGAATTGATTACTTAAAAAGTTTAGAAGTGGGAGAGGTTGATCAGGAAGAAGATAAGAAACCTGAGATAAAACCAGTTAAAAAAGCCTCTTCTAAACCCCGTTCGTATCTGCCAAGAAAGTTGGCTGTTTCAGCAGTCATTGAAAAACCGAATGGCAATCGAGTGGTGAGAGTGAATAATAAATATCATCATACCTCCAGTAAAAAATTACCGGTTAAGCTAGATCAAACCACTTCATCAAAAGGTGTGGTAATCAAAGATGGTGATAAGTCCGTAGTGGTGCCAGTGGGGAGTACCTATTTATCAAGAAAAGGTAAAGTGGTCGAAACTTATAAACTCGATAAACAAAAAGCTAAAACAAAACCTGCAAAAGCGATCTTAGATGCGGATAATAGCGGGGTTAAACAAACTCTTAAAGACGTTAAAATGGTAAATACTCCTCAAAAATGATCGAAATTCACAGTGTATTATTAGGCCTACTCGCAATCGGCTGGGTAGCCACCCTTGTTATTTTTCTTAAATTCCAATCTAAACAGTCTCAACTGACATTAACTCAGATTGAAAATGCCAAGCAGTCAGAGAAAATTGCTGGTTTTGACTCGCTCTTTTTAAAGTTTCAAGAGCAAGAGCAACAGTTGACTCAACTCCGTCCTTTAGAAGGTTCTGTGGAGCAACTCAATAAACAGTTGTTACAGCTCCAACAGCAGTTTGAAGCTAAAGAAGCAGAATTACACCAGCTGAATATTCAAAGTAACCAGTTACGTGAAACCAATGCTGAACTCTCTAAAACCTTAGAGCATGAAAAAAGTCACGCGCTAGAAAAGATTCAGTTATTGGAAGAGGCTAAACATCAGTTAGCCAATGAATTTAAGGTGTTGGCTAATCAGATATTTGAGAGCAAACAAACTCAATTAACTGAACATAATAAACAAAGTGTTGAAGCGGTTGTTAAGCCGATGCATGCCGCTTTGGAATCGTTTAAACAGCGTGTAGAAACGGTACACAAAGAAGACCTTGAAGGGCGTGTTACTTTAGGTGAGCAACTTAAACAGTTGCAGCTTCTGAACAGTAAAATGAGTGAAGAAGCTCAAAACTTAACGCATGCTTTGAAAGGGGATAGTAAAACCCAAGGTAATTGGGGCGAACTGATCCTAGAGCGTCTATTAGAGCGTTCTGGACTGCGTGAGGGCTTGGAGTTTGATCGCGAAAAGTCTTTTGTTAGTGATGAAGGGCGACGTTTACGTCCAGATGCGATTATCAACCTACCTGATAACAAACACATTGTGGTCGACTCTAAGGTCTCACTGTTACATTATGAACAAGCTTTGAATAGTGAATTACCTCAAGAACGCCAACTTGCATTAAAACAACACCTTAATAGCCTGAAAAAGCATATTGATACCTTAGCGGAAAAACGCTACGAACATTTAGAACGTTTAAATGCTCCGGATTTTGTCTTAATGTTTTTACCGGTTGAAGGGGCTTATTTAATGGCGATTGAAGCCGATCC
>JAYENR010000004.1:12245-26116 GCA_034722175.1 Pseudomonadota bacterium
GATCCCGCTATTTTTGAAACCGCCTTTGAAAAGAATGTTGCGGTTGTGACACCGACCACTTTATTTACCACTTTGAAAACCATTGAACAGTTATGGCGTTATGAACGACAAAGTGAAAATACAGTTAAGTTGATTAAACGAGCGGCAGAGGTTCACGATAAGTTTGTAGGCTTTATTGAGACCTTTGAAAAAGTGGGAACCCAATTTGATACCGCACATAAAAGCTATCAAAAGGCACGTAACCAAATGATACAGGGTCATGGTAATTTAATCCGCCAGGCAGAGATGTTAAAAGAGTTGGCGGGTAAAACCAAAAAAGAAATTCCAGAACATTTGCTTGAAGAAACAGAAGGCCATTTAGAGCAAATTGAACAGAGAAACAAGGTTTAGATAATAGGTTTTAATGTTCGATTTTGAATTTAACCAGGCCTGGTCAGTTTAGAATTTAGCATTTAACTTCATAGTACATGCATAACCAGTCTTTAGCGTTGTTTTTAGCCTGATTAAAGCGTTTTTGCAATGAAGTTGGCAATGTCTCAGGCAAACAGTTTTTATAGCCTAGAGGGGTGTAGAATTCGTTTAGATGACCATGCGGAAAAGCATAAATACAGGTAGAACAGGCCTGGTCAGTTTCTTGTGAGATCAGTTGTACTCTTTTTTCAACGTTTTGATGAATTCGCTGCATTAACTGCTTGCCGATTCCTTGATGCCGATAGGCCTCTAATACAAACACGCCTCTCAGCCACAATCCATTATTGAAATTGCCATCAATGGGAATCAATCGAGCAACCGCAATAATGTTTCCTTGTTGTTTAATCCAAAAATTCCAATCACCACGCCCAGCAGTGGGTTGACGATTTTGTTTTAAAAAGTGATTAAGCATTGGAATCTGTGATTGATCCAGCGCTTCAAACTGACATTCAGTCATGTGCTTTCATCAAGTGTTTAGTATTATAAATACTCTATTTTAACCTTATATATAGTTAACAATGCCGAGAGTTATTTGCCCAACTTGCCAACGACCAGAAAAAGTCTGTCTGTGTCATTGGATTCAACCGATTGAAAACAGGGTTGAAGTTGTGATTTTGCAGCACCCAACCGAAGTGTCTCAAATTAAAGGTACCGCTAAAATTGCCAAATTGAGTTTACTGAATAGTCACCTATGGATCGGTGAAGATTTTACCGAAGAACGGAGCTTAAAAGATTGGCTAAATCAAGGACAGGTTTTTATACTCTATCCAGAAACAGAGGCCTTAAAAGAGCGATCAGGTGCTAAACAACCTCAATCGTTTAAGGTTGAAGAAATACGATCAGACGTTCCTTTGGAGCAAGTAAAACTATTGGTGCTAGATGGAACTTGGCGTAAAACTCATAAGATGATGATGCAGAATGCTTTTTTACACCCTCTTAACCGTATGCAGTTACAGCCAGAAACGCCTTCAAACTATCAAATACGTAAACAGAAGGATCAAGGTTCTTTGTCGACAGTAGAAGCGATCTATCAGGCTTTGTCTCAATTGGAACAAAATCCAGAAAAATTCCAGCCGTTAATCAATGCGTTTGATCAGATGATTAGACAGCAATTAGCCTTTAGAAAATGATCACATTAGGTGTTATTGACCTGGTTTTACGAACCTGACTTTTCATCTCGGATATCTTCACGTAACTTTTTGAAGATAAATAGGTTTGAGATGGTGAAGTTGAAGCCCATTCCCATTAATACACCGATAATTAATGCCAAAATGGTGTGCTCTTGAAAGAAGGGCACATAGGTCGTTAAGGTGTAGTAGGTTCCGTAGTTGACCGAAAAGCCTAATAAGGAACTGGTAACAAAAGCACCCCACTGAGTACGTTTTTTGGTTTTTTCACGGTGATTGAATGTCATGATACGATTCAACATCCAGTTCCAAGAGGCAGCAGGCCAGAACGAGATCGCACGTGCAACCGTATGGGATACTCCAAACATCTGTAATACTAAATAGACAACTAAATCGACAATAAAGCCACTGCTTCCAACTGCGGCAAACTGGAAGAACTCTGCTTTGGTTTTAAATTTATGTTGGTAAAGTCGACGCAGATGACGCAAGTATTTCAATTGTTCAGACAGGGTGAGTTTTGACTCGCCATGAATACGATCCACAAAATGGATCGGAACTTCACTTACCTTTTCAAATTCCCCTTTAACCATGACTTCTAAGGCAATTTTATAACCAATAGGAGACAATTCATTTCGTGCAGGAATGTCCGATTTTCGAACAGAGAAGAATCCAGACATTGGATCTTTGACACGGGTTAAAGGTAAAGCGGGGAGTGTGGCAACGGCAGAGTTCACATAGCGCCATAATGTCCAACTGTCATCAATTGATCCGCCAGGTACATAGCGTGAACCTAATACAAAATCACTTTCGCCTGATTGCAATTGATCAATCATTTGCGGGATAGCGCTTGCAGGGTGGGAGAGGTCGGCATCCATGACGACTACATAGTCACCTTGTGCTTGATCAAATCCATCAATCACGGCGGGTGATAGCCCACGATCTTCAGTACGGGTCACGATACGAATTGGGTGAGTCGCGGCAAGTTCGGCACAGAGTTCTGATGAACCGTCTTGAGAGTTATCATCCATTATAATGATTTCGTAACTACGTTCCCCTAACGCTTGTTGAATCATTTCACTTAAAGGCTTCAGATTCTCAACTTCTTTATAGGTCGGGACAATTATCGATATCATGGGGGGTCTCAAGTTAAGTTTTTGTTTGTTTTAGACTATTTCGGGGCTCATTATGCCCGCCAAACCATTTAGTTTCAATCTGTTTTCCAATTCGGATAAATCGTGCTTCAACTAAAAAGTTAAGCCATAGTGAGAGGTAAAGTGTGAAGAATAGCGCTAATAGAAACACCAATGGAATATTGTATAAAGACACTTCCGTGATGGTTTTAGGGTCAACCGTGCCTAAAACAATGACCCAAGCTAAGGCAATAAATGGAAAATGAAAGAAATACATGGGGTAGGCGACTTCGGAAAGCAAGCGCCAACCTTTCCATTGTGTAAGTGGGTTGCGAGTTGAGTGAGAGATTTGATAGTGTGAGAGTAAAATCAAACCTAAGAGTGCACCACTAAATATGACTCGATGTAGGGTGATGATTGCTAAGTTTAGTGTTTCATTAAATTCTAAATAGAAAGGTGACTGGGCGTGGTAAACCGGAAAACGCAGTGTCCAGTAAATAAGTGTGAGCGCAATCCCCCAAAGTATTAAGTTTTGTATTTTACTGACTGTAATTTTTTTAGTTGGGTAACGCCATAAAATGACCGCCCATAGCATCCCTAGAATTAAAGGCGTGAGGCGAGTTTCCATCACATAGTACATGGTATCCATATACACCTTACCCACAGGCTGATTCAAAGCGGCAATCCAGTGAGTTTGATAAATTTCAGGGGTTTGATATGCCAATGCAAAACGCATGAGTACTGACAGGCCTGTTAAAAACAGTAACCACTTTATTGGGTGCTGACTTTTGGCAATAAATAGAATTAAAAAAGGCAGTAGAAGATAAAATTGCACCTCAATCGACAAACTCCACTGTACGGGAATAATACCTTTACTGAAGATATTTTCGATAAACAGTAAGCTGTACCAACCGTCTTTGATTAATTTATCAAGATCGGCCAATCCGTAGAGCAGTAAGGCAACCAAAAACAGAGGGTAGATGCGGAAGAAGCGATGTAAATAAAAGCGTCGAATTCCGATCGTTTGTTTTTTACTGTAAACCTTTAAGAGCCCATAGCTTAATAAAAAACTACTTAACATAAAAAAGATGTCGACTGCCTTATCAAACGCAAGGATAAAAGAGAGTTCTGTTGGAATCGTTTCAATAAAAGCATTGAGTTTATCGACGTCTTTTTTAAATAGAAAGAAGACGGCAAAAAACACATGAAACAAGATCACCATTAAAACACTTAAACCTTTTAAAAAATCAACGACAGGGTAGGCCTTATCAGGCTGTTGAATAATATTCTGGGCGATCAGTATTGGCTTAGTGACTGGGGATAGGAATAGAGTTTTCACGAATGATAAAAACGTGTGCATAGTTAAAAATTTCCTATCCAGCGGATGATTTAGAGAGTAAAGCCATGTCGTTATTATAAAACACAGCTTAAAGGGTTTCTGTTTTCTGTCGGGTCTGTAAAACGTTTATTTGAGCAGGCCTGGTTAGTTTCATTTTTCGATAAAGTTTTGACAGTAATAATAACGATAAGTGACGACGATTGAGCCACTCTCTTTTAATGATTGCTCTTTGAGCAGGTCACACTGTTCAAATTGGTTCTTTTTACCTGTTCTTGGCGGAACCTTGTCATAATGCGGTACCACTAATAACCCGTCCATTCCCGCTTTAGCACGGCCAAACCAAAATTCAAATTGAGTCTGTTTGGCACTGGTAATATAGACCGGTTGCGGACGAGCATACCAAACTAGGTGGCTAGCATAACTCCAATTGGAGACAAACAAGGGTAATTTTTCTGGTGAATCGGAATATTGGCTTTGCAACTCTAGAGCCGTTTGAGACGCGATTGGCCAGCCGTAATCGCCTGCGATCGGGTTAGTATGATCTTCCATTGGAATCCACGGCTTAAATAACAGACTATGCGCCACTAAGACTAAGGTTGTACCTAAAACGATATGGATAATTGAAATGGTTTTGACCCAAGTCTTATCACGTTTTTGCCATAACCAATTCACAATGACTGGAATCAGCAGTACCCAAGCTAACGACACCCAATGTGGCAGACTCTCTTCAAAACCCGATCCCCAAGCGAATAGACCCATAACAGGAAGTGAAAACAGCAGTAACAAGCGGCTTGCTGCATGCTTGTAATTATTAGGCTTGAATATCATCCACCAACCAAGCAGATATAAGAAGGGGGTGTAGACAATAAACTGGGTCGCTTGAGTACGAGCAAAACTTAATGCTTCCCAAGTATCACTGCCTGTTCCGTGATGGATTTGATATAGGAACGAAGCCCAGTCATTGGTTGCGTTCCAATAAAGAATGGGGCTAATCATGATGGTTGCAATAGCAATGGCTAACCATAAACCTGCCGACTTTAACCAATACCAACGTTTCTCGATAATCATCACTAATAGCAATGAAACAATAACGGTAATGGCAGTATATTTAGAGAGTGCAGCCAAGCCAACAAATACTCCGAGCAAGAGCCAATATTTTAATTTCTCTTCGATTAGAAGTTTGCGGGTGATCAATACTAAAGCAAGCACCGACACCATTAACGGATTGTCCGGTAGCATTGCTATGCCCATTAAGGCGAGTAATAAACTGGTATTGAGTAAAACTAAGCTCCAAAAGCCTAGCCAATGGTTGGTTTGCGTGGACTGTAGCGCTTTTGACCAGGCCTGCTCAGTTTCAGAACCGTTAAAAAATGTGACAGTCACTTGATAAAGCAGATAGTTAAGTAGGACATATAACGCAATAGGCACCAGACGAGCGCTCCAATCATAGGGTGCCAACCACATAGGGATAATCTGTAGCCAGCCAACCATTGGAGGGTGATCAAAATAACTCCAGTCAGGTGTTAAGCCATACAGAGCATAATGCGCTTCATCACCACCTAGCTCTGCTACAAATGCAACGATGAGGTGTAATAAAGTCATAAATGCCACCAGCAGTAAACTGGCTTTTTGCGGTGATATTTGGGTTGGTTTTTTTGTCTGTATCATGCTGTTCATATTGATATTTTTGTTTATTTCGCTACAAAGGGACTTTTAAAGCTTCATTTTTTTGAAAATGAATTCAGGGATATTACGAATAATCAGCATAATGCCCATCCAGAACCAAGGCGTGTAGAGAGTATTGGTCTTTTTTTCGACCGCTTTAACAATGCTAGCCGCGATGGTTTCAGGTTTAGCCCATAAAGCCCCTTTAGGAAAATCGGCGGTCATGGGTGTGTCGACAAAACCAGGTTTAATATCCACTACATGTACGCCTTTTTTAAATAGACGGTTGCGCAGACCTTGTAAAAAAATTGACAACATCCCTTTTGCTGCACCATACACATAGTTTGATTGGCGTCCGCGATCTCCCGCCACACTAGTAATGACAGCGATGGTGCCTTTGCCTTGGTTTTCCATTTTATTGGCTAGCAATGTGAGTAACGAAATCGTGCTTAAGCCATTGGTGTTCATCTCTCTTAAAGTGGTAGAAACGTGTTGTTGGCATGCCTGTTGATCAGGCAGGGAGCCATGAGCAATCAATACCACATCCACACTCATTAATTTTTCAAAAGCATTATCAATGAGCTTTTCATGTTCATCAAAGTCATTGACCTCCAGTTTTTGAACAGTAACAGAGGCGGCGCCACGGATTGAAGCATCTTGAGCAAGCGTTTGCAGCTTCTCTTCATCTCTTGCCATTAGGTGCAAGTTTGCTCCTTGCTTGGCATAGAGGCGAATGGTTTGTTTTGCAATGGCAGAGGTTGCACCGATGACTAAAATATTTTTCATGTTGGGTTCCTGGGTTAAAGCCGTATTTAATAACTAATTTAGAGGCCTAGTCGTTTTGATTGTAAGGAGTGAAAGTGTTGGTCGGCACCATATTGATGACGCACGGCTTGAAACTGCTCCCAATTTGGATAGCTTTGCTTAAATGTAGCTTCTGACATACGCACATCTTTTGTTAAATAAAGGCGGCCACCGTAATCAAGTACAATGCGATCAAGTTCATCTAAAAAGCTAAAAAGTTTGTCATCAATTTTAAAGTCCAAAGCCAAGGTGTAACCTTCGGTTGGAAAACTCAATAAATTATCATTGCCTTTACCGAAGGCCTTTAAAACAGCCAAGAAAGAGCCGCGTTTTGATTTAGCAATTTCTTGCAGAATTCGAGTCATGCCTTCTAAGCCAGCTGATTTTGGCAATACAAACTGGTATTGGGTAAAGCCTTTTTTGCCATAGAGACGATTCCAGTTTTGAATGCCATCTAAAGGGTAAAAGAACGGTTCATAATGCACATCTCTTATGCTGTGTTGTTGCGTTTGTTTATGGTAGTACAAGGTATTAAACGCTTGTATCGAATACGGGTTTAGTAACAAGCTTGGCATATTCACAGGAACATTCAGTTTTCTGTCTTTATGTGCTTGTAATTCACCGGAAGAGGTGTGTTCGCCTAACATTAACAGAGAGCGGCCTAATTTATCCCCGGTCGCTAAACAATCAATCCACGCGACTGAATAGGTGCTGGGTTCATGCTCTTCAAACAGCTCCAATGTCTCTTTTAGATTAGCCGTTTTAAAGGTTTGTTCAGAAATAAAGGCACTTTCAATGGCAATCAGTCTAAAGCTGGCCTGAACAATCACGCCTGTTAACCCCATTCCACCGCAAGTAGCATGAAACAGTTCCGGTTTTTCAGAGGGAGAACAGGAAACGATCTCGCCAGTTGCTAAGGCAATTTGTAAGGATGAAACATGTTGGCTAAAACAACCATCAATATGATGGTTTTTACCGTGCACATCACTGGCAATGGCACCGCCAACGGTGACAAACTTGGTCCCAGGGGTGACGGGTAAAAACCAACCACGAGGCACAAACAACTCTAATATTTCAGCAAAGCTGATTCCAGCTGAGCATGTTATGTCCCCAGTCATAGGGTTAAATTCAACAAAATGATTTAAATGGTGGGTTTGTAAAACATGGGGCGCTAGCGCACTGTCACCATAACTTCGGCCTAAACCTCTTGCAATTAACTGGGGGGGATTAGATTCTTCATCTGTTGTCCATGTCTGCAGTAGCTCACTGACTTTACGTTTTGAGTGCGCCTGACTGATCGTTGCGTCAACGATTGGGTATTGCCCCCAGCCTGATATTTGCATTATTTGGCCTCATTGGTGATAAAAACATAATGTTTATCAAGTTGATATTTTACAAAATAGCCAATGGCTAAGCCGATTACACCGCCGACATAGCGCATCTCAGTGGTTTGATAAATGGCATCAAAGGCGTATTCAAATCCCCAAAAAATCACCGTGGTAAACAACCCCATCACGGTGTAGAGATAAAAGGTTTTGCTACCATGTTGAATAGAGGTCGTTTGGTATTGAAAAATATAGCGTTTATCGAGGCCATATTTGACCACTAAGCCAACTCCGGTTCCTATAAAAATACCTAGCCAAAGAGAGCCAAAACCATCGTATATTCTAAAGCTAAGATCTTGGCTGAGGATGTTTGCGATGGTAGAGATTACCGCAAAAATCGTGTACATTAGTGCAATCTTCATTATTTGTATTTTGGGGCTCTTAAATAGGACATGGAACAGTTACTTATCTGGGCTTCTCGTTTACAAACAATGCAACCGAACAAGTACAACAAAGGCTGTAATTAATTGATGAATTCTAACACTTCTGCTACTGGTAATAAATCGGTATTACTTGGCCTAATCAAGTTGATGCGACCGCGCCAGTGGATTAAAAATGGATTTGTGTTTGCGCCGTTGATTTTTGCGGGTCTGTTTTTGGATATGCTAGCTGTTTCGCAAGCCTTAATGGCCTTTACTCTATTTTCTATTGCCTCCTCTGCAACCTATATTGTTAACGATTTGCGAGATATTGATGAGGATCGCCAACACCCCATCAAATCAAAAAAACGCCCTTTAGCATCAGGCCAGGTTAAACCCAATCAAGCAAAGGTTTTGTTGGTGGGCTTGTATGGTGTTTTAGCGGTAGGGCTTTTTGTTCAGCCGGCTGTGATGGCCGTGATTGCCGCCTATTTAGTTTTAAATTTAGCTTACAGCTTTTATTTAAAACATCAGCCAGTATTGGACATCTTTACCATTGCCATTGGTTTTGTCTTACGAGTCTATGCAGGGGCGATGGCCATTGATGTACCGGTTTCGTCTTGGATGTTTGTGACCACCTTAAGTTTGGCACTGTTTTTAGCCGCGATTAAACGTCGTCAAGAGTTGACCCAAAGTGGTGACAGTGCGCGTAAAGTGCTTAAAATGTACTCGGTTTCAATTGTCGATAAATTTGCTGAAATTTCAGCCACCGGTGCTTTGTTGTTTTACAGCTTTTTTGTCATGTCGGCTCGTCCTGAGTTGGTGGTGACGGTGCCTTTTGTAATTTTTGGTCTATTCCGTTATTGGTATATTGTGGAGTTTCTCGGAGAGGGGGAATCACCAACGGATACGTTATTAAATGACAAGCAATTAATGTTAACGGTGTTCGGCTGGGTTGTGGCCTCGTTTTGGGCATTGTGGCCAGCAGGAACAATGTAAATGGAATACATCTATCTGATTACCCCGTTTGTGACCTGGTTAGTTGCTGGTTCGAGTAAGTTTGTTATTAATAGCATTCGTGCCAAACAGTGGGCATTTGGTTTAATTGGTTATGGTGGTATGCCAAGCAATCACAGTGCGATTGTCAGCAGTATGGCGGCATTGATTGCCTTTAAAGAAGGGATTGATCATCCTGCCTTTGGAGTGGCGATTGCTTTGGCTTTTATTGTGTTATTGGATGCGAATAGTCTACGTCGACAAGTTGGTAAACAGGCTCAAGCAATCAATGCTTTGCAAACCGATGACGGAGCACCGATTTTAAGAGAAAGAATGGGGCATACCAAAGCTGAGATTGCTGGCGGCGTTGTCACTGGTGTAGTCGTTGCTTACTTATTGTTTGAGTTTCTGTCCTAATCTAATTCATTAAATGGACACATAGTGTTCATCCCCAATCATTAAGCGAGAACTTCATTCGTGAACCCTGAAACCTCTTCCACCAAACAGGCTAGTCTATTAAGCATGGACCTGCAGCAACGCTGGCTATTGATTACGTTTGTGCTACTTAAATTAGCCTTGATTTGGTTTGTACCTTTAACGGGAGATGAGGCCTACTTTATTGTGTGGGGTCAGGATCTATCGCTAGGCTATTATGATCATCCACCAGCGGTGGGTTGGCTGTTATTTGCTTTAAGTAGTCTGTATGACAATCTCGTGTTTTACCGCATGTTTTCGTTTGGTTCTGCAGTGATGATCGCTTATCTACTCTATCGAACATTAATGTTGCACCCAAATATAGATCAACAGGTCGCTTACTGGGTTGGATTAGCCTTCTTTGTATCGCCAATTTCGTTGATGTTTGTGGTCACGGCCAATGACACAGTGTTAGTGTTTTTTGCCGTTGTGGGCTTTTATTTTTTCGCAAAAGCGTTAGCAAAACCCAACTGGCTAACGGTAATCTGGGCAGGCCTATTCTTGGGAATGGCGTTCTTATCTAAATACTTCGCTGCCTTTATGCTATTAGGTCTGTTGGCTTACAGCACTGTCTATTGGAAAAAACATAACTTAAAACAGATTGCTTTAATGGTGGCGATTGTGTTGCTGTTTGTGGCAGAGAATTTGTATTTTAATGCCACGCATTGTTGGAACAATATTCTGTTTAATTTTTTCTCCCGTACTCAAGAAAGTGTTTTTGATATTACTCATGTTTTGAGCTATATAGTGATGATTGGTCTGTTGTTATCGCCATTAGGAATCCATTACTTAATTCGTGATAGATCAAGTCCAGAGAAGCAAACAGATAGCTGGGTACTGCGATTGGCACTCTACGCCAGTTTGCCGTTGTTGGCTATTTTATTGTTGGTCAGCTTTACCAATCAGGTAGGGTTGCATTGGCCGCTGATTTCAGTGACGATTTTATATCTGTTATACAGTCGTCTTTCACAAGATAAACTACAAAACTTGTATCGTTTTAATGCTTTCAGTTCTTTAGTGATTGGGGGAGGCTTATTGGTTGCTCTATTGTTTGTGGATCAGTTGGTCTCTCCGAAACAGCAACATCAAGTGATGCTCTATACTCAGCCAGAAAAGGTGTGTGAATTGATTCCTACGGATAGTACTTTCTTTACTTTAGATTACAGCAGCCAATCCGTTCTTTCGTATCACTGTGGTAATGATAATGTGCATGTCTTTAAGAGTGTTTCTAAATACGGTCGAGAAGACGATAAGAAAACTAACTTTAAGGAGATGGACGGTCAAAGTTTATCGATTTTTATTGCACATAAAAAAGATCTTGAGAAGGTCGCCAGCTATTTCAAATCCAATAAGGTAACAGACCTAAAGGTTTCCGATGAAGTAACCTACTATTGGCTAGAAGGGCAGGGGTTTGATTACTCCTCTTACAGAGAAAAGATTCTAAAGCCGGTTAATGAGGCCTATTACACTGCGCCTGACTGGTTTCCAAAGCTCTCAGAGAGTTGCGGTTTTAAACAGAAATACGATTTTTAAATCTAGAATGTGTGTGGTGCTTGGATGTCATTACAGACTTTAAACAGCACAGGCTCTGCTCACTTTTTTGTGCTTAAAATGATTGTTTAAGTTATTTGGCAAAGATCTCAAAAGGGGCGGGCGCACTGTAGTGGTAACCTTGATGATAGTGAATACCGATCTGATCCAGCTCCTCCACAATTTCTTGGTTTTCCACAAACTCAGCAACGGTTTCCAGTTCCATCAGAACAGCTATTTTTTGCATCGCAATGACCATCTCTTTTTTCACTGGATCTGTCGCAATGTCAGTAATAAAGCTGCCATCAATTTTTAGGTAATTAACGGGCAGTTTATAGAGGTAATCAAATGAGGAAACGCCTGTTCCAAAATCATCTAAAGAGAATTTACAGCCTTTTTCACGCAGCTTTTCGATAAAGCTAATGGCTTTGTCAAAGTTGGAAAGCGCGCTGGTCTCTGTGACTTCGAAGCAAAGTTTGTTAAAAGGGATGCCTGACTCTTCAATAATATTAATAATATTCTGTGCACTTTGCTTCGAGCTTAAGGTAATGCCAGATAAGTTGATGGCAATGTGTTTAATGTCATCTAAAAACCCTGGGTTTTGCTTTAAGTGCTGAGTGACTTTCTCAACCATATAGAAGTCAATTTCGGGGGTGAGATTAAAACGTTCAGCAGGCTCAATAAAGTGGAAAGGCGAAAGGATTGAGTCTCCCTCTTTAAGGCGAATTAAAGCCTCATAAGAGGAGGTTTTATTTTCATTAATTTGAGAAGGTGTAATCGGTTGTAAAAAGACCACAAAATCTTCTTGTTTAAGAGCTGTTTGAATTCGATGGAACCAGCTTAATATATTTTTTTCTGAAGCCAATTCTTCGCTGTCAATCCAGTGAGTGGCAATGCGCCCACGGCCACGTGCTTTTGCTTGGTTACATGCAGTATCCGCAGCAGATAACAAGGCTTCATTATCTTGGTAGCTATTGTTAAACAAGATACTACCAATACTCACATTCGCTTTGAGTGCGTGGCCTGAATAGTTGTATTCAAAGCGTTGAATGGCCTGTTGGAATTGCTGTAAAACCTCTTTTATTTGCTTTTGATTGGTGTCTTCAATTAACAGTGCGAACTCATCACCACCCAGGCGGGCCAGATAGTTTTTGGTATCTCCTAACACTTCCTTTTGAACTTGGCTTAAGCGAGTTGCCAGAGATTTTAGGAACTGATCACCGATAGAGTGACCGTAGCTGTCGTTGATGATTTTGAACTGATCTAAATCAAAATAACATAAGGCATAGATACGATTTTTATCAAAAGGTTCGTGGGTAAATCGTTCTAATAGTTGTTGTGAGATAAAAAAGCGATTATATAGGTCGGTTAAATTGTCATGAATGACTTGGTTTTGTAACGCTGTGGTTAAAGTGTCAGTGTTATTAATCAAGTCATTAAAATGTCGATAGGCTTGACCAATTTCATCACGGCTGTTTTCAGGTAGTCGAATAGAAAAATCATGGATTGTTGCAGTCGTGTGCAAGGCTTGATTCAATTTTAATAAACGTTTAGTTAAATAACGTTCGATAAATAACGCAAATAAAAAGGTAAAGAGCAAAATAATAAAGAACAGTTCCACTAAAAATAGGTTGAGTTCAGTGAGGTGGTCATCAATTAAGTCTCGAGAGAAATACAGTTTTAGGTGTCCAAAGGACTCGCCAGAGTAGGTTAAGGGAATGTCTTTTGCAATTAAATGGTGGTCATCTGAGTGTTTATGGTTAGGGTTGAGAAATGTCAGGACATTTTTATTATTTTGATTATAGAGTTCAAAGTGCGCTAGGTTTTCAACCGCTTCAATCTTTTGAGTAATGTCAGCCGCTGCATCGGGTGAATCTAACAATAGTAGTTTAAGGGTATCTTGAGAAATAAGTGTACTAATGGCACTCGCTTGCTGTGAAATACTGTCGGACAGTAAGTTTTTTTGTTTTTCTAACAATAATGCAGCAACTGTTCCGTTGGTGACAACCAACAGTAATACAAGTATGAAATTAAGTTTAAAACGTAATGTCATTAATGGGACTCGTTTTGACCCCGTTTAACCGGGGAGGTCTTTGGTAAACTTTTGTCTGAACTCCATTCAAACCAAGAACCATCATAGAGAGCGGCTTCCCTGCCAAGTAACTTTAATCCAAAGTATAAAACAGATGATTCACGCCCGCCATTGCAGTAGAGGATTATTTTCTTATTTTCTGGGATTATTTCAAATTGTTCTTGTAGCTTATTTAACGTCTTATAACGAAAATAACTCTCTTCTGTTGGCGGTTTGTCTGACGGTTCAACCAGTTGTTTCCATGGCAAGTTGATAGCCGTTGGTATATGCCCAAACTGGTCGGTTCTTGATTCCAGACCTTGGTATTCTTGCTCTGGACGAGCGTCAACGATAAGGGTGTTTTCCTGCTTGGTGGCCATTAAGGTTTTAAATTTACTGGCAAATTTCTTAGGCTGTATTGATACTTGATAGGTTGACGGTTCCAATGTATTGGGCTGTATTTCAATTTTACCACCCACTTTTTGCCAGGCTTTTAAACCACCGTCTAAGACAGAGAGTT
>JAYENR010000005.1:0-4439 GCA_034722175.1 Pseudomonadota bacterium
AACGTGCGTGCAGATGTGTCTGCACGCACGTTAAAACCGAAAATCAAGGCATCTGAAGCCACTGCTAAGTTAGCATCACTTTCAGAGATCCCACCCACACCTGAAGAGACAATAACCACTTTAATGTCGTCAGTTGAAAGCTTAATCAAGGCATCAGAAATGGCCTGAATCGAACCTTGTACATCGGCTTTAAGAACGATATTAACGTTCTGAACTTCACCTTCAGCCATCTTATTGAACATATTGTCCAACTTAGATTTCTGGTGACGAGCAATTTTAAGTTCTTTGAACTTACCTTGACGGAACGTTGCTGCTTCACGGGCTTTACGCTCGTTATCAACCGTGATCATCTCATCACCCGCAACTGGCACACTTGAAAGACCTAAAAGCTCGACTGGCATAGAAGGGCCCGCTTCAGTTACAGTTTGACCAGCGTCATTGATTAAGGCACGAACACGACCATATTCCATACCACATAAAGCAATATCACCTTTTTTCAAGGTACCTGACTGAACCAGAACTGTTGCAACCGGACCACGCCCTTTATCAAGACGAGATTCAATTACGACACCTTTAGCATGACCTTCAGTCGGCGCTTCAAGCTCAAGCATTTCAGATTGCAATGAGATGGCATCTAACAGGTCATCAATCCCCATTCCTGTTTTAGCTGAAACAGGAACAAACTGCACATCACCACCCCATGAATCAGGAACCACTTCTTCAGCAACCAACTCTTGCATAACGCGATCCATATTGGCCGCTTCTTTATCCATTTTGTTAACTGCAACCACCATACCAACGCCAGAGGCCTTAGCATGTTGAATCGCTTCCTTAGTCTGAGGCATCACACCATCATCCGCCGCCACAACGATTACAACCACATCCGTTACTTCTGCACCACGTGCACGCATTGCTGTAAAGGCCGCGTGACCTGGGGTATCAATAAAGGTAATACCACCTTTATCATTATCTACATGGTACGCACCGATGTGCTGAGTAATTCCACCCGCTTCACCGTGAGCAACTTTTGCTTTACGAATATAATCTAATAAAGAAGTTTTACCGTGATCAACGTGACCCATAATGGTCACAACTGGAGAACGGGTAACTGTTTCACCATGATACTCTTGGTTTACAACTTCATCTTCGATGGTCACTTCATTGAACGGAACGGCTTTATGCCCCATCTCTTCAACAATCAACATCGCTGTTTCTTGATCAAGAATCTGGTTAATCGTTGCCATAGTGCCTAATTCCATCATCATAAACTTGATGACTTCACCCGCTTTAATCGACATTTGATCCGCTAATTCAGAAAGCTTCATACTCTCTGGAATCTTAACTTCTTTAATCACCGGAGCTGTAGGCTTCTGAAAACCGTGTTCATTGTCTGCAGCCGCTTGTTTAGCAGGCTGATGACCTCTACGTTTTTTCATACGACGTAAGTTCTCTGAACCCAAAGATGCTTTTTTCTTTGGTGCCGCTTTTTTACCTTTGTGAGCCTCAGGCTTACGGTCTTCATTACGGTGCTGTTTTTTAGGCTTTTTATCCGCTGCTTTTGGTGCAGGTGGTGGTGTCACCACTTCAATCGGTTTTTCAACCACTTCAACAGGTGCTTCTACTGGTTTTTCTACCACTTTTTCAACGGGAGTAGCAGGTGCTTCAACCACTGTTTCAACTGGAGCTGCCACTTCTTCAACGACAACGGGGGTTTCTTCAACTGTTTCTACTTGCTCTGCTTCTTCTTTTTTAACGTAAGTACGTTTTTTACGGACTTCAACGTTAACGGTACGTTTTCCAGAACCTGAACCTGAACCTGATGAAAGGTTTAACGTTTGCTTACGACGCAACGTTACCTTTTTAGGCGCTTCTTCACCTGTGTCACCATGCAACCCTTTTAAATAAGCTAATAAGGTGCGTTTTTCATCTTCACTGAAGTTATCTTCTGCTTTTTTACCCTTCACACCAGACTCTTTTAGCTGTGAAAGTAATTTATCTACAGAAAGGTTGAGTGTCTCTGAAAACTGTTTTATCGATACTTCTGCCATTGCGACTCTCCCTTAACCTTATTCAAACCATGGTGCACGTGCTTTGATAATCAAATCACCCGCTACAGTTTCATCAAGTTCCACATATTCTAATAATTCATCGGTACCCAATTCAGCTAAATCTTCTTGAGTAATAATTCCGTTGGTTGCTAATTGCTTTGCCATTTCAGGAGTCATTCCTTCAAGGGCTAATAGGTCTTCAGCAGGTTCTGCCAGTGCAGACTTTTCTTCGTCGGCAATGGCCTTCGTCAATAACGCATCCTTAGCACGCTGCTTCAATTCAGAAACGATATCTTCATCAAAACCGTCAATGCTTAACATTTCTGAAGTTGGCACATAAGCCACCTCTTCCAATGTTGCGAAGCCTTCTGAAACCAAGACTTCAGCAAAGTCTTCATCAATGTCTAGAGCATTTACAAACGTTGTAATCTGGTCTGCAGATTCTGTTTCATGTTTCGCAGCCATGTCAGCGTCTGTCATGACATTCAGTTCCCACTTAGTAAGCTCAGAAGCTAAACGGATGTTCTGACCATTCTTACCAATCGCCTGCGACAACTGTTCTTCATTTACCGCTAAGTCCATTGTGTGTCTGTCTTCATCAACCATGATTGAACTGATTTCAGCCGGAGCCATTGCGTTGATCACGTATTGAGCATCATTTGGATCCCAAAGTACGATATCGATGCGCTCACCATTTAATTCATTGGTTACCGCTTGCACACGCCCACCACGCATACCCACACACGCTCCAATTGGATCTAAACGTGGGTCATTGGCACGTACCGCAACCTTAGCACGGAAACCAACATCACGAGCCGAAGCCATAATGTCAATTAAATCATCACTGATCTCTGGCACTTCAATTTTGAATAGTTCAATTAACATTTCGTTACACGAACGAGACATAAACAGCTGAGCTCCACGAGGACGGAACGTCACTTCTTGTAAATAAGCACGAACACGATCACCAATACGGAAAACTTCACGGTTGATTAAGTCGCTACGAGGAATAACCGCATCAACGTTGTCACCCATATCAAGAATTACATCACCACGATCGATACGCTTAACCTGACCTGTTAGGATTTCTCCAACACGCTTCTCATAAACTTCAACCACTTTCTTACGTTCTGCTTCACGAACTTTTTGAATAATGACCTGTTTAGCTGTTTGCGCACCAATACGACCGAAATCAATTGATTCGATTGGCTCTTCAATGAACTCACCTACTTCAATATTAGGATCTTCATCAACCGCATCCATTTCGCGAATGTACCAACCTACATTATCTTCAATAGCAACTGAATCTTCAATCACTTCCCAACGACGGAAAGTATTGTAATCACCTGTTTCACGGTCGATTTCAACACGTGCATCAATTTCATCATCATGACTTCTGCGAGTCGCTGTCGCTAACGCAGTTTCAATCGCATCAAGGATAATCTCTTTATCTACGCCTTTTTCGTTTGCCATGATTTCAACAACGGCTAAAACTTCTTTACTCATTTTTCACTCGCTCTTAATACTTTTGGATATCTTATAAATTCTTAAATTTCGACAACTAGGTTCGCTTTATCGATTAAATCGAAAGGAATCTCATAAATTTCACCTTCCACTTCGACTTCAATTTGCTCATCTGTCACCTTAACCAACTTACCGTTAATTTTTTTACGCCCTAGAATCGCAATCGCTGCACGTACACGTACAGACTTACCTTCATAGCGCTTAAAGTGTTCTGGTTTAATTAAAGGTCGATCTAATCCAGGTGATGAGACTTCTAGCATGTAACGATCAGAGATAGGATCTTCAACATCCATAATGGCGCTTAACTGACGACTAATCGCGGCACAGTCATCAACATTAATTCCACCTAACTTATCTACAAATACACGCAAGGTTGAATGACGGCCTGCGGCCATATATTCAATCGCCCATAGTTCAAAGCCCATTGACTCAATAGCCGGCTTAAATAGGTCTTCTAATTTTTGCTCAATTGTCACGTGTCGTTTATTCCATTTACTGTATATTTCTTAAGTTTAAATAACAAAAAACCCCGTAAAGACGGGGTTTTTTAAAATTTAAGCCGACGTTAAAAATGAACTTTTAACGCCTCTTAAGAAAGCTTTTTAAAAAATCTGCGTGAACAATACAGCTTTTTAACTTTTTTGTCAAGGTTAACGGACTTTAACCAACATAATTTCACAAAATATTAATACGTCCTATCATTTTGTAATTTAAGGAAAATAAGGGAAGTCATTAAGGCATCACTGAAAGCATCATGCTGCCCTAAATTAGGAATTTCTAACTTTTGCAATATATTATCAAAAGAAAGATCAATATTAGGTTCAATACAGGAGCGTTTATATTTTTGCATTGCATGCTCATGATACA
>JAYENR010000006.1:0-4410 GCA_034722175.1 Pseudomonadota bacterium
TTGGAAATCGAACGACTGGATTCATGACAGAGGTATTGCTTGGCAATCGCCAGTTTAAATTCTCGATTGTATTTGGACATGAAAAAACCCCCAAGGTTGGTGTCCAACATTTGGGGGTCACTTCATTCTTATGCTGTTAAGAAGCGGGCTTTTTTATTGGATCCTTTATAAGCTATTTACACTAAAGAATGTGGTAAATGTGCCCTGATCTCTTGCGGTGTTTGTGTTACTACATTTTTACCTAATGAATAAGCCACCTGCTTTTCAACACGGCTAGTAAAGGAGTTGCGTAAATCCCCTAAAAACGCAGGTGCGGCGACAATAAACAAACGTTCATATTTATTCTGATTCAATTCATCACACAAGTATTTGACTACTCGTTTAGCAAAATTCAAATCTTCTTGTTCTTTAGGTGAAACCTCACCCGTATAGGCATGGTTTCCACCACTTGGGCCATCATTTGCACGCCCAGGTACGTCGCTAACCAGTTCCTGCTCATGAAGCAACGCTTCTGCATGGTTCAATGTTTCAATTTCGATAAGATCAGATGCCGAGTTTTCGGCAGTAAAGATACGAGCAACGCTGCTGTCTGCAACTAAAATCCAAATAGGTTTCATTCGTCCCCCCTTTATTCAGATATTGAGTGTCTGGTCACTTCCCGCCCAGAAGCGACTTAACTTCATTCTACGCCTTTAAACCCATAAGCCGATAGAAACATTCAATGCCTAAAATAAAACAACTTATATAAAAAACATGATAAATAATAGGTTAAAAATAACAAAACCCGTAATAACGGGCTCTAAAAAGGTAAAGCTGAATGTTTTAAAATGAGTTTAGCCACTACTCTAACTTGCTCTAACTTGCTCTAACTTGCTCTAACTTTCTGTAGATTCTATCGTTTCTTTTTTTGCCATTGCCTCACGATCAGCTTTAGAGATGTATTTCTCTTTATTTTTGGGAAAATGTTTGGCTTTGGCTTGTTTTAACTTACGCATAAATTTCTTTTTAAGTGCCTTTTGCCGGTTCATACCCTTCTCCACTGCCTATTCTTGTTTCATTCATGGCAACTATACAACAAGCCACAGGCTAAAATTGAAAATTCCCCCTCTAAACATAAAAAGTCACTATCAAATTGGGCAAATCACTCCAAATACAAAGGCTTATTGTGTAGAATTTACATTCTCAAAAAATACCACGGAGCAGATCAATGGGAAGAGCCTTTCAAAACAGAAAAGAATCGATGGCAAAAACATCGGATCAGAAGGCCAAGGTTTACAGTAAATACAGTCGTGAAATCTATGTATGCGCTAAATCAGGTGGCGTAGAAACGGAAGGTAACTTAGCTCTACAAGGTTTAATTGACCGCGCTAAAAAAGACCAAGTTCCTGCTCACGTTATTGAGAAAGCCATTGATAAAGCCAAAGGTGGCGGTGGTGAAGATTTTGCCCCGGCACGTTATGAAGGTTACGGACCTGGTAATACAATGGTGATTATTGAGTGTTTAACAGACAACCCTAATCGCACTTTTGGTGATGTACGTCACTGCTTCACTAAAACCAATTGCAAAATTGGTACTCAAGGCAGTGTCGCTCACATGTTTGATCACGCTGCCATTTTAGTGTTCAAAGGCGATGACGAAGAAGCAGCGTTGGAAGCTTTGATGATGGCAGATGTAGATGTATCAGACATTGAAGCAGAAGATGGAAAAATCACCGTATTTGCACCGCACACAGAATACTCCAAAGCTAAAATTGCTCTAAAAGAAGCCTTTCCAGAAATCGAATTCGAAGTAGATGAAATTCAATTTGTACCACACATGACCAAACAAATTGAAGGTGAAGACCTAGAGATGTTTGAAAAGTTTATCGGTCTGCTTGAAGAACTGGATGACGTTCAAAAAGTCTATTACGACGCTGAGTTTTAAGAGCTAAATTCCTACCTTCAAATAAAGTCCATTAAGAGCGGTCTCCCTGGTAAAAAAGGGAAAACTACTGAGCTTAATGGGCTTTTTTTATATCCTCTCACTTCTCCACCTACTACATCCCCTTTTTTTAAACAAATACCCTGCTATTCTCAAGCATTCCTCAAGCCTTTTACACTTCTTTATTCATTGGCTGTGATACTATTTTCACTTTCTAAAAACCGATTGAATTATCATTAGTGATGCTCAAAATATTAAGTTTTATTTTCACTCTTTTTGCCTTGCTGTCACAAGTACAAGCGGCGCTGCCTGCTGTTGATATTTCGTATCCAAATTATCAAATTGGGAAATTTACCGAGTTTTATGAAGATACCGAAAATACCCTCGACTTTTCGAAAATAACCACCGTTCCACAAAATATTTTTAGCCCATTAAAAAATGATGTGAGTACTCACTTATTTACTCAATCGACCTTATATTACAAATTCAATGTAATGAACCCAAAAGAGAGTCTTGAAAAACGTGTCATTGTGTTTGAAACTCCTTGGCTAGACAGCATAGAGGTTTTAGTGGTTTCGCCATACCAACAACACTCCCGCTATACAGCAGGAAACCTGTACCCATTTAAGCAGCGTGCCATACACCACCACAATCCTAATATTCAACATGAATTTGAAACCGGGCTTTCGACCGTCTATGTACAGGTAAAAACACGCGATCCCTTTATTGTGCCTATTTCTATCCTAGAAAGTGAAACCTTAATACAAGATCAGTTCCACGATGTCACTTTATCGATGTTCATCTATGGTTTTTTGCTTGCGATGATCCTCTATCATTTTATTCTGTATATTAATATCAAGCTGCCCTACTACGCTTTTTATGTTCTTTATCTAACCTCATTTTTAATAATGAATGCAACCTATAATGGCTATAGCTACCAGTGGTTATTCCCTGATATGCCGACTTTACAAAACTGGCTTCAATCTACTCATATTTTCTTATTTGCTATCTTTGGGTTATTGTTTGCACGTTCATTTTTAAATTTAGAAAAATACATTCCATTTGCCTACAAAAGTCTAAATATTTTAATTATTAGCTTTATCGCAACCCTTATTATTTCGTCCCTATTTGGTTACCATTATCATGTCATGCTGTCGATAGCGATGTCTATCGTCTTCAGTGGATTTGTCTTTTCTGTTGCCCTATTATCACTATTAAAAGGCAATACCTATGCGCGCTTCTTTTTGCTGGGAACCACTGCGGGTTTAATCGGAACCTCCATTACAGCCTTGACAGTAATGGCGCTCATCCCTTATAGCGATTTAGGCTATCAGGCCGTCGACTTTGGAATGCTGGTTGATTCAATATTATTGTCTTTTGCGCTAGTCGACCGTCTTAAGAGTAATGAAAAAGAAAAAGAACGTGCCGAACAACTAGCCAAAATTGATGCTCTTACGGGGTTACAAAACCGAAGAGCCTTCAATGAGTTGTGCCAACTGCAAACCGAACATAAAAGTCATATTAATTCCCCTCAAACATTCGCTTTACTGATTGATTTAGATAACTTTAAACAGGTCAATAAAACCTATGGGCACGCCACTGGAGATCTTGTTTTACAAAGAGTAGCGAGACTATTGCGACACTCTTTAAAAAGTAGAGATCACCTATTCCGTTTTGCAGGAGAAGAGTTTTTAATACTACTGGAAAGTTCGGATGTTCAAAATATTAAACAACGTGCAGAACAGATACAATCGGCGATTGCCAATATGAGTGTCGACTTCTCAAATCACTCCATTAGAGTGACTGCCAGTATTGGTATTTCAGAATTTACAGTAGATAAGAGCTCATTAGATGAAGTTGAATTAAAAGCTGTGGAAGCCATTTTTCAAGCAAATCAACTAGGTTCAAATCAGATCGTTATTGTTGATTGATTCACCAGATGATGAAGTAATCTGGCAATCAATGCAAAGGAGTCCACACTTAAACTGCTTGCAGCGTCATCCAATTGACCTCACACTCACCTTGCTCAGTGGCAATGTAAGCGGAATCACCGGTAATGGTCACCGACATATCCATCGTACGTTTTACCAAACCAGCCAAAGTTTGAATCTCTTTATTATCCAAACGATAGATATCCACTTTTAGGTCTTTTAATTTGGCTTGGTTCTGTTCCCACCAAACATCCGACTTACTGTTAAAACTATACACTTTAACCGCTCGTGCCAAACGGGTTGCTTTCTTAATTCGATCAACTGCCGGCTCCCCGATATCAATCCACAACATAAGTTGATCATCTAAGGTTTTCAGCCAAATATCCGGTTCTTCAATCGCACTTAAACCTTTAGTAAATTCTAAAAACTCTTGAGTATTCAAACAGTAAGCCAAGACTCTTGACATCATACGTTCTAGATTTTCAGACGGGTGCATCGCAACCGTTAAACTCAAAGTGTCGTACACATCACGATTCATATCGGAAACAGAGATGCGAA
>JAYENR010000007.1:0-4409 GCA_034722175.1 Pseudomonadota bacterium
CAGAACGTCCCTCGCTCCCCATTACAAAAAGACATACCTTATCTCTTAAGTGGGTTGGCAACAGAAATTCAACCAGCTTATAAATCATCTTGCGGTGTAATTCATTCACGAGCTTGGCGATATAATGCGTTTTAATGCCTTTACGATTCAGGTTACCAATCAAACCATCAATCTGCTCACCTAACACCACCAAATCGGCCACACTCTGTGCTTGCTCAACTTTCAACAACACCAGGCCTGACTGGTTTGCAAACAGGCTCATCAAGTCTTTCTGATGTAAAAAGCCTTTGTAACCTTGATCGCCTCTAACCACTAGACGGTCAACTTGAAAACGGGTCATTTTCAACAAGGCATTAAACAGATAATCAAATTCATGAACCGTTTGAACAGGCCTGTTCGCTAGACCATCCAAAGTCAGAGACTCAAATCCCGGTTCTCTTTTAGCAATGAGTTTCAGAATATCGGTTGAAGTGACGATACCGATCTCTGACTCTTCAAACTCAACAATGCAGGCATCGGTTCGATGCTCTACCATCAACTGTGCTGCGTGATGCAAGGTACACGCTTCATTTAATGAGACATAAGGCTGTAACGGTGCTGAACAGACGGTATCCATCATCACCTCTGTTGAGGTAGCTGACTGCAACGCCTCATGAATACGGTTTAACTTTTCGACAATCGAGGAGTTAAAAAAGTGGGCAAAATCATGACTTTGATCAAAGGCTCGCAAAAACAGTTTAGCTGGAAGCTTATAAGCAATAGCCTCCTCTTGTACCTCATAATGAGCTTGGCGTTGAGTCTCCGCTAACACATCAGTATCACCAAAGAAACCACGCACACTATAGCGAGAAGTCACTTCACCATCTTGAATTTCAGCGACCTTACCTTTTATTAAAAGGTAGAGTGATTTTTGCTCTTGTCGCTCGTCAAATTTAATTAAGGTTTTATTCGGTAGATAGACCACATCCATACTGTCGGCAAGTTCGTTTAACAGTGCCTCTTCAAGCTGGTCGAACGGTGGGATTTGTGCTAGAAAATCTCTCTGTTGAGTGATGGCCATGTCATTCCAAAATCAATTAAATAGATGACTACAATCATACTCTGAAAAACCGTGAATGTAATAGCAATAACTGACTAAAAAATAGATAGAAAACAAGTTTTTAACAATAAAAAAGGGGCATAAAGCCCCCTCTGTTGTAACACTAAATAATGTAGATTATTTTGCGTGCGCTTTCGCCATAAACTCTTCAACGTTACCTTTGTCACTCGTCATCTTACTGATAACCACTGTAACCAAAATAGCAACTGGAACAGAGTAAAGAGCTGGATTGACTAATACATCTAAACCTAACATTGTTTTAAGTCCAAAGAACTTAGAGAATGTGAATAGTAGAGAAAGTACCAAACCTGTTGCCATACCATATACAACCGCTTGGCTTGTTAGACCTTTCCACCAAACCGCAAATACCAGTGCTGGAGCAAAAGTAGAAGCTGCAATACCAAAACACATACCTACAAGCATCGCTACGTTTTCTTCTTTTAACCAGACAGACATTCCAATCGCCACGATTGCTAGGAAGAAAGCACCGATTTTCGCAAACTTAAGCTCTTGTTCATCTGTAGAGTTAGGATTAATAACACCTTTATACAAGTCATGCGCTAGAGAAGAAGTTGCAGAAATTAATAAACCCGCTGACGTACTTAACATCGCCGCCATCGCACCTGCAGCAATCACACCCATTAGGATTTGACCACCCAGCATGTCACCTAACATCGGCATAGTCATATTCTTAGCTTTACCTACTTCACCATTTGCAATCATTTGCAATAGTTCTGGATATAGAGCATACATTGCTATTAGACCAACGAAGAAGATAGCTGCATAGAATACCGCTAGACCCCAGATAGTGATCTCAGCTGATTTACGAGCATCAGAAGCGTTTGATACCGTATAGAACTTAATCAAGATGTGAGGTAGACCTAATACACCAAAGAACAGAGCAATAACAAGAGAGGCTTGGTTAGCAAAGTCACGAAGACCTACACCTGGCGTTACTGCAGATGGAGCATCCGCCATAATGGCACGTACCGCATCAACTGCTTCACCCGGACTTGCTGCGGCAACAGCGGCTGCAACGGCTTCAGGATTGGTTGCGGCTAATTTAGCAGGAACCATCGTCTCTGAAGCTTCAATCACACCCGCTGGATTACCACCAAACAGATGAATGACACCGAAAACCAGTAAGAAAAGCATCGCAGCAAACAGGATTGAACCTTGAATCGCTTGGTTATATGAAGTCCCTTTCATACCACCGATAATTACGAATAACGCCATCAATGACCCTGTCACCAATACAGTCGGTAAATAATCCCAACCAAGAAGCAGACCGAACAAGTGACCCGCACCCACGATTTGTGGAACTAGATACATAACACACAGCACTAAAGTGGAAAACATCGCAACGGTACGAATCTTTTTTGAATGCTCAGAGAAGCGTGCATTCAAAACGTCAGCTGCTGTAAACTTACCCACGTTCTTAAGTGGACTAGAGATTGCAATCAGAACCACAATCCAAGCCGCAAAGAAACCGATAGCAAGCCACCAGCCATCAACTCCCATAAGCGCAACCGCACCGGCCACACCTAAGAAACTCGCCGCAGAAGCGTAATCACCCAGCATTGCTAAACCATTTACGCGAGGTGAAATTCCACCACCAGCAACATAAAAGTTAGCCGTACTCCCCGTGGAACCACGGTGATAAAAACTAATCCAAATCGATAGCGCAATACCAAGACCAACGATAATTAGAGCAACAAGATTTTCCATTATTCGTTCTCCTCAGAATCCATTTTATTCAGATACATACGAGTAATGATGACACCACTAATGATGACCAACAACCCGCCCCAAATTGCCAGCGGCATACCTGCAACCGGTGTAGCAGCGATATCTTTAAAAGTTGCACTAACCATCAGTGCAATCCCAAAGTATAAAACGGTGTAAATGGCCAGCAATATGACCGCAAATTTCTCTTTACTATTCATAAAACATCTCCTCTAAGAAACTAAAATTTGTCATTGACATATTTTTCCTCATTATTTTTATAGATTTATTTTGGACATTTTGTTTTTTTATATTCTGTTGCAATGGTCTGCCCACCCAGCACAACAGTTGATCTTTGGGTAAACCCAAATATGAAAACATGGCATTATATAAATAACCCAATTTACTTAAATTAGGTATTTATTTAGAAATGCGAGTTATTTTTTCTTTTGAAATTGATCCAAGATACTTGGATCTTCGAGAGTTGAGGTGTCCTGAGTAATCTCTTCACCCTTAGCAATCGTTCTTAATAGACGACGCATGATTTTCCCAGAACGGGTTTTAGGTAAGTTGGTACCAAAACGAATGTCATCCGGTTTGGCAATAGGACCGATTTCTTTCGCGACGTGATCTCGCAGTTCTGCAATTAAAGCGTTACGAGCATCAGCTTTAGGAATATCAATATTTAAAACGACAAAAGCAGCAACCGCTTCACCTTTAACATCATGCGGACGACCAACAACTGCCGCTTCTGAGACTTGTGGATGAGAAACTAAAGCGGATTCAATTTCCATGGTTCCTAAACGGTGACCAGATACATTTAATACATCATCAACACGGCCTAGAATCCAGAAATAACCATCATCATCTTGGTAGGCACTATCACCGACCACATAATAATTACTGTCTTTCAATGGGAAATAAGTGTCTTTATAACGCTGTTCATCACCCCAAACGGTTCGAATCATCGATGGCCAAGGTTTCTTAATAACTAATAAACCACCTTCACCACGTCCAAGCTCATTGCCCTCTTCGTCAAGAATTGCCGCTTCAATACCGGGTAAAGCTTGAGTACAAGACCCCGGTTTCAGTGCAGTAACAGGGAAAGGAGCAATCATATGAGCACCGGTTTCCGTTTGCCACCAGGTATCAATAATTGGACAGACACCACGACCAATGACATCGTGATACCACATCCAAGCTTCTGGATTAATGGGTTCACCAACGGTTCCCAAAATACGTAATTTAGAAAGGTCGTATTGATTTGGCAAATCGCCACCAAACTTCATTAAAGCTCGAATCGCTGTCGGTGCAGTATAAAAAACGGTCACACCATGATCTTGGCAAACCTGCCAGAAACGTCCTGCATCAGGATAAGTAGGCACTCCCTCAAACATAACCATAGTTGCACCAACCGATAATGGGCCATAAGCGACATAAGTATGACCTGTAATCCAACCCACATCAGCGGTACACCAGAATACATCCTTATCATTAAGATCAAACATCCACTCATTGGTTAAGTGTGCATTTAATAGATAACCACCAGTACTGTGCTGCACTCCTTTTGGCGTGCCTGTTGAAC
>JAYENR010000008.1:0-25960 GCA_034722175.1 Pseudomonadota bacterium
CAGTTTCGCCGCGGGCAAAACACCCCCATGCCCAGGCTTGGCACCTTGTGATAATTTAACTTCAATCATTTTCACACTGGGCTGCTGAGCGTTTTTGGCAAATAACGCTTTATCAAATAAGCCTTGTGGCGTTCTGCAAGAAAAATACCCTGTCCCAATTTGCCAAACTAGATCCCCCCCCTCTTTCAAGTGGTAAGGGCTAATTCCACCTTCACCCGTATTGTGGTAAAAACCACCGATCTTCGCCCCCATATTCAAAGCCAGAATCGCGTGCTTACTTAAAGCGCCATAACTCATTGCAGAAATATTAAAATGGGACACCTGATAAGGCTGAGAACACCGACCTTCACCAAACAGTACTCTAGGTTCTTTTTGAAGAAGGAGAGAGGGATTTAAAGAGTGGTTTGTCCACTCATAACCCACGCGATAAACATCGAATTGAGTTCCAAATGGACGAGTATCCTGCACCCCTTTTGCACGTTGGTATATCAGCGATCGGAATTCACGATTAACAGGCGTGCCACTGACATCATCCTCTACAAAATATTGCTGCATCTCTGGACGCACCGCCTCAAAGACATAACGAAGACGACCGATAACCGGATAGAGGCGTAAAATAGTATGCTTCTTTTGCAGCATATCGTAATAGCCGCTCAAGCTGATCAACACCACAATAACCAATAAAAAAGTGGTGTTTGGCCAAAGGCTCGCTAACCCAGCGGTTAGTAGTAGCAAAATTGATGAAGTCCAAAGAAAGGCGTCACGCATAGCAACTCTCCAAATGCATTGTGGAATCAGCCTACCATATTCAAACTCTGCTAAATTAGGTTTCATTTTTTACTAATATAGAGAGTCTCCTTTGCACAAGATAATAAAAGCATAAAGGTCTCAGAGAGAAAACAGGCAAGCCCTAATAAATAAGAGCGCAGTTTTTGGGGAAAACTTTCAGACGATGTTTTGCGAGATTCGCATTGATTGATTGTAGAAAAGAAAAAAGCCGAGGTGGTAAAACCATCCCGGCCTGCTCTCCTTTTTGACCTGTTTCAGCAGTCAGCTTCTTAGAGAGCCTTCTTACCTCAACAGAAAGGGTAACTTATTCAATGTCATGTCAAACATGACACTCGTTACCTCTCTATTAAACTGTAACGGCCACTGCCGGAGTTTCTGAAGCCTCTCTGTTCACATTTTCTTCAGCTTCTAATGCCTCTGGCGTTGCTTCAACAACTTGCTCTACGGTTTCTTCAGTTACATCATCCACTTGCATTTCATCACTACTGGTTTGGCTTTGTGCCATCTCCAGTAATCGTTGATGGAACTCTTGCACTCTTTCAAGCCAGCCACTTGGCTGTCCTGCTTCATCCGTTTGTGGAAAGCGATCATCCAATACTTTAGCCATTATTCTGTCCATAATGGCTTGAGCTTGCTGAAACTGCTCTTCTAAACGAGAAATGGTGGCTTGCCACTGCTGTAGATAAGGCGGTAAGTCTGAGACTTGACCTGAACCTTCTACAGCCTGTGCGACATCTTCAATTTGGTCTTGCATTTGCTGATATTGTGCCATCGCTTCTTGCTGATAACGCGTCACCTCAACCGAACTTTGAGTCATACTTAAACTCATGCTCTGCAACTGACCATAATCGATATTCAGTTCAACCGCTTTTTGCAGAGCCACTTCTAGATCACCTTCGTAGAAGTCACTCGCTAATGCATCTACCTGTTCAAAGACATCAAAGATCGCACCCAATTCAGCTTCATTAAGGTCGCCCTCAACCGAAAATGCAAAACGTTCTTCAAACGCCGTCATTTCCATCGCTTCTCGACTTTCAAAGTAGCGTACACCTTGAGGCCCCATCTCACCTTGCTGCTCTTCTTTATAGGACTGATATTCTGCATACATCTGACGGAAATCAAGAGTCACTTCATCCCCTTCCTGAGTCGTCATTTGAATACTCATCGTTTCGCTATATTGATAAGCGTGTTCAAATTGTTGCATACGAGATGCCATGACACGTCCTTGATCAGACGTTGTCATATCATCGCTTGCACCTGGTACTTTCTGATTTGCCAATTGAACTTGACGATCCGCATCTTGTTTAGCTTGTAACAAAGTACTTAAATCTGATTTTTTATCATTTGTTGAGGAAGTGGATGTATCCCACAAACGATTCACTACTGGATTATCTATATTTACCATTGTTCTGGCCTCAAACTTAGAAATAAATTCCCTTGCCCTTGTGTCTCTGATTTTTTATATTTTTTATTTCTTATCAATGTTAACGGCTCTGGCTAAAAAAACTTTAATTTTGCTATCAGCCTAAGTAATGACCTTATTATTGATTTCAATCAATAAAAACCTCCAAGTTCTTTGACCAACCCTCCTTCAAAGTGCTGTAAGGCAAACCACGTATTAAATTTGTCTAAACTATAAGACCCAAGGACCATGCAATGGAACGATTTTTTTCTTTTGTAAAACCAAACCTCAATTTGGTTATCATCAGCCTCTTTGCCATATTACTCACGGCATGTGGCGGTGGAGGTTCTTCAGACACGTCAGCGGATCCAGACCCAACCCTACCGACCATCTCAATTTCTAACACTCAAGCACTTCATACAGAAACTAGCGTTGAAATAGTAGTGGCGCTATCTGAAATAAGCGATAAAATTGTAACCGTAAATTATGCTACCCTGGATGGATCTGCACTAGACTCGACAGACTATATAGCCCAGTCAGGCACTATAGAATTTGCAGTTGGAGAAATCAATAAAACGATAGTTATAGAATTAGTTGCTAGTAGAGATACGAGTACTTCTAAAAACTTTTTAGTAGACATTTCTAACCCAGTTAATGCAACATTGGAAACTTCCCAATCTAATATCACTCTATTAGACTCAGATGAAACGGTATTACCTTCTATTCTTATAGCAGATACTCAAACTATCGACAGTGCTCAAAGTGTTGAAGTGGGATTGACACTCTCTGCAGCAAGTACCGAGGTAATCAGCGTGAATTATGCCACTGCTGATGGCACCGCTTTAGCCGCCACCGACTACATTACTGCAACTGGAACAGTTGAATTTGCAGTGGGTGAAACCAGTAAAACCATTACCATCGAATTAGTTTATGGTCGTGATACCAGTAGCACTAAAACCTTTGTAATCAACCTATCCGATCCGATCAATGCGACTATTGCAGATACTGAAGCTAGCATCACTTTACTGGATGCAGAGCACAGCGCGATGTTTAACAACCCTACGTACAGTGCCAACTGGGGAACTAAAAGTGTCTTTACCGAGGCTAATACTTGTGCGAGCTGCCATACAGGTACCACTACAGTGATGAATTACAGTGGCAAGGATATTAGCCCAGTCACTGGGTGGCGACATTCAACCATGGCGCATGCGTTAAATGACCCTTACTTTAATGCTGTGGTTGAAGAGGAAACCCACGTTTTTCCAGATAAAAAAGTTTTTATTGAAGACTCCTGCATGCGTTGCCACGCCCCTATGGCCTATACCCACGCACACCAAAACCCTGAATTACTGGTTGAAGACCCAACAGGCCTGTCCGAAGATGGAGGCTATCCTTTTGCAACAGCCATGGGCGATCATCATGCTCGCGAAGGGATTGCGTGTACGGCTTGCCACCAAATTCAACCGGATAATTTAGGCAATCTTGAGAGCATGAGTGGCCATTACAAAATCAAATCTGAAACCGAAAATAACGGTGTCGATCCAAGTATATTTGGCCCCTTTAACGACCCAGTAGGCCAAGCTATGCAAAACAATACTCAATACACACCGGAGTATGCCGCTCATATCGGAAGCTCTGCGATGTGTGCCAGCTGCCATAACCTCTATACCCCCTCATTAGATTTAGAGGGTAACCCGGTGATGATTGGTGACAAAATAGCTCAATTTCCAGAACAAACCCCATACTGGGAGTGGTTGAATAGCCGTTATCCAGATGATGGTAAAAACTGTCAGACCTGTCACATGGCAACCCCAGACCCAGATTACAAAACCGCCATTACAACCCGACCCGATAACTCAGCACTGAGACCGAGTGACGGTGATTTAGCCGCTGAACCGGACAGCGTATTTTCGGCACACGAATTTGTCGGTAGTAACACCTATCTACTGTCTTTATTAAAAACCTATATGCAAGAGTTAGGGATTGCAGACTCAACAAATGAAGCTGGTTTTGACACGAAAATTGAAGAGACACGTACATTACTGCAATCTGCAGCAGTGTTAACCATTGGTGCCACTTCAATCGCCGATAACACTTTAACGGTTCCGGTCACCATTACCAATAATACGGGACATAAATTACCAACCAGTTATCCATCTCGCCGTATGTGGGTTCATATGACGGTCACCGATAATAATGGGGCAACCATTTTTGAATCGGGTGCGGTTGATGAAAAAGGTCGACTAGCAAAAGACGAAGATTTTACCGCTTACAAATGTTTAGACATTTATAAAGCAGACGGCTTTGACTCCATCGCTGATGGCTGTTATGAGCCGCATCGAAATACCATCACCAGCCCTGAGCAAGTTGCGATTTATGAAGGGGTGTTAGGAGACGTCAATCAAAATATTACTCATGTTATATTGCACGCCCGACAATACCTGAAAGATAATCGCATCCCACCACAAGGTTGGACCTTGGCAAATCAACACACCAACCCAGTTGATCCAGACATCAAAGATGACGGAATTGTGGGCTTGGCTAATTCTGATTCAGATTTTGCCACAGGCAAAGATGCAGCCGGGTCGGACGGAAAAGATACCTTAACCTATCAAGTTGATATTACAGGTGGCACCGCCCCTTATAACATCACCGTTGATCTGTTCTATCAAACCATTAAGCCGAGTTTTGTGTATGCCATGCATGCGGATGATCCAGAACACGGCATTGAGGGTGACAGTTTTGTACGTCGCTTTAAATATATGTATGAAGAGACTCCACCCATTGTCGAGAGTCTGGCACCACAGGCCACAGCGACAACCCCTTAAAGCTTTTACCAACAGCACCGCATTCACGCGGTGTTGTTATTTTTGGCTCTTAAAAAACTGACCAGGCCTGTTCAGCTCTTAAAAGCCAACTCTATGGCTATTTTTTAACGACGAATCCTTTATAATAGGCTGATTCTAATTTGTTAAAGCGAAACAGCCTAATATGAATGCGACTATTTGTTTTATTGGTGCCGGTAATATGGCCAAAAGCCTAATCGGTGGACTGATTGCCAGCGGTTATTCTAAAGACCACATCATAGCAACCGATCCGACTGAAGCTCAGAGAAACAACATCACTGAAACGTTTGGCATTCACTGTTTAGAAGACAACAATACGGCTATTGAACAGTCAGACATCATTGTCTTAGCGGTCAAGCCGCAAATTTTAGAACATGTCTGTCAAAACATTCAAGCTAGCACACAAGCTAAAAAGCCATTAGTGATCTCCGTCGCAGCGGGCATTCGTTCAGCAGATATTGATCGCTGGCTAGGCAGCAATAATGCCGTAGTTCGCACCATGCCAAACACCCCTGCTCTGATTCAAAGTGGCGCGACTGGTCTGTTTGCCAATCAGCAGGTTTCTGATGAACAAAAAAACCAAGCCGAACACATTATGCGTGCTGCTGGTCTAACCATTTGGGTTAAACAAGAAACTCAGTTAGATGCAGTGACCGCTCTATCAGGGAGTGGCCCTGCTTATTATTTTCTGTTTATGGAAGCGATGGAAGATGCGGCTCAAAAACTGGGTTTAGATGCTAAAACCGCTCACCTACTGACTATGCAGACGGCTTTAGGTGCCGCCAAAATGGTATTAGAAAGCCGTGATGATTGTGCGACCTTACGAAAAAAGGTGACCTCACCCAAAGGGACGACCGAACAGGCCATCAATACCTTTGAAGCCGAAGGCATACGTGACATGGTCGAAAAAGCGATGCAAGCGGCGAATAACCGTGCTGAAGAATTAGCCAATGAACTAGGAGGCAACGCCTAATGGAAACAATGACTTCCCCAGTTGGTCAAGGTGGCCTATTTTTATTGCAGTTTGTGATCGGTATGGTCATCTTTGCTTTAATGTTACGCTTTTTAATGAGAGCAACCCACGCAGACTGGCGTAATCAAATTGTACAGTTTGTGGCTAAAGTCACCAATCCTTTATGTGCTCCTGCCAATAAGTTGGTGGGGACTCCTGGTCGTTGGGATTGGGCTGCCATTATCACGGCTTTAGCCATTCAAGCCATTTTTGTCTGGACAATTGGCATGCTGACACAACGTGATTTTGGGGCAGCCTTAATTATCGTCGCCTCCATCACTGAAATTATGAATCAACTACTTGATATGATGTTCTGGCTGATTATTATCCAAGCTATTTTGAGCTGGGTTTCGCCTGGCCACAATCCAAATACTGAGATTTTCAATCAAATGACTCGTCCTATCTTGGCACCGTTTCAAAAAGTGGTGCCACCAATGGGGGGAATAGACTTATCTCCAATTGTCGCTATTTTGGCGATCAAACTCTTCCAAATAGTTGTAGTTGGTAGCATCGCACAACTTGGCCAAGGCATGGTTGGCTAGGACGAAACAGATATGAGCGAAAATAGTACGGTCACGACACCGCAATTTTTAAAGGTTGATTCTCCTCTGAATATGGTTAGTGGTGCGGTTCTGCCTGAATACGAACTAATCTATGAAACCTATGGTGAACTCAATGCAGATGCCTCTAATGCAATCTTAATCTGTCACGCATTAAGTGGTGATCACCACGTTGCGGGTGTCGATAAAGATGGCAAGCCAGGTTGGTGGAGTGGTTACATTGGCCCTGGTAAACCCGTTGATACTGATGAATTTTTTGTCGTCTGCTCCAACAATCTTGGCGGCTGTCGAGGCAGTACCGGCCCTACCAGCATAAATCCAGATACAGGCAAAGTGTATGGTCCAGACTTTCCAATGGTCACTTGCCGAGACTGGGTCAATAGCCAAAATGAACTGCGAAAGCACTTAGGCATTGATCAATGGGCAGCCTTAATCGGTGGCTCAATGGGCGGCATGCAAGTCCTACAATGGGCGATCGATTACCCAGATAAACTTCGCCATGCTTTAGTCATTGCCGCAGCGCCAAAGCTGTCTGCACAGAATATCGCCTTTAATGAAGTGGCTCGCCAAGCGATTATGTCTGATCCGGACTTCCATGACGGTCGCTATATTGAAAATAACACCACACCTAAACAAGGCTTAGGTTTAGCGAGAATGCTCGGGCACCTAACCTATCTCTCTGACGACATGATGGGGACTAAATTTGGCCGTGAATTGCGTGAAGATAAATTGCAGTATAACTATGGTGCTGAATTTCAGGTAGAAAGTTATTTACGTTATCAGGGAGAGAAGTTTGCAACCAAACAGAACTTTGATGCCAACACTTATCTGTTAATGACGAAAGCACTAGACTACTTTGATCCGGCTGCCGATTTTGATCATGATTTAACCAAAACCTTAGCCAACGCGACCGCTAAGTTTCTAGTAGTCTCTTTTACCACCGATTGGCGTTTCTCTCCAGAGCGTTCTCACGAAATCGTCAAAGCCCTGTTAGATAATGACGCTAACGTTAGTTATGCCGAAATAGAATCTAAACACGGTCACGATGCCTTCTTACTGCCAAATGAACATTATGAAGGCGTATTTCGAGCGTATATGCAACGTGTTAAATCTGAAATTCATACTTCAGAAAATGGAGATCAATCATGAGTTCTATCTCTCCAGAGTTTAAACTGATCTCCGACTGGATCAAACCGAATTCACGAGTACTTGATTTAGGGTGTGGAGACGCTAAGTTATTAAAACACCTAATCGATACTCACAAGATCACGGGTTATGGTATGGAGCTCGATTCCAATAAAAACATTGAAGCTATGGAAGCCGGCATCAATGTGATTCAAAGTAACTTAAACAATCACGATATTTGTCATTACTTTGATGAAGACTCGTTTGATTACGTGATTATGACTCAGGCGCTACAAGTTGTAACTCGCCCTGATGAACTGCTAGACGATATGCTGACGGTGGGCAAACAAAGTATTATTACTTTCCCGAATTTTGGGCATTGGCGTATGCGCGCGCAGTTGATCTTTAAAGGTCGTATGCCTGAAACGGATACCTTGCCATACCACTGGTATGACACCCCGAATATTCACATGTGTACTTTTAATGACTTTGAAGACTTATGTGAAGAAAAGGGCATTGAAGTGGTTGAACGTGCAGTGGTGAACTCAGAACATCGCAGTACTTTAGGCATGAAAATCGCACCTAACTGGCTTGGTGAAGTCGCACTTTATAAAGTACAAAAGAAAACCAGTTAATCCTAACCAACCGATGTTTAAATTTTTACATCGGTTTTAACTTAGTGACAATTTCTTTAACGTCTTATACATTCGATAATACCTGACCATCTTAAAAACGGTTAAGCAGACTTACCTACAGGGTATTCAGAACTTAAACCAACACATCTCACTTTAAGTATCTGCTCAAAAATCAATAATGATTAAATGAGACCTTTGCACGAGTGAATGCACGAATAAAAATGGTTAAAATTCACCAGATTTTTGTTGAAAAACTAGTGAATAGCTGGCTATTCACCACGTTTTCCGTCGCAATCAGGCAAATTTTTCCTCATTCTTTCTTTCGCACCCCACTCGTGCAAAGATCTCTAAATGTATTTTTGAACTGCAATCAGCCAAATTTATTCCAAAAAACCTTTAAGGCTCTAACTCCTGTAAAAAGCCCTAATAATATTGAGTTATCGATTTCTGTCTGGTATTCTACACATAAATAAAAATCATTATCATTTGCAATCATATGAAAGAGAACAAAAAAAATCAGACCCTTTTACAGTGCAGTGCTGGTCAAACCAGTCAAATCACCGCATTAAAAGGCGATTTAGAGACCAAAATGCGTTTAGTCAACCTAGGCTTCCATACCCACAGCATTGTGAAGCTGATCTTAGCGCGTGGGCGAAACCTCGTCGTCTGTGTTGATGGTAGCCGTTTTGCAATAGATAAAGACATTGCCGATTCCATTCAAGTTGACGTTTTATCATGACCGTAGTTAAACCAAAAATAAAATTCAAAAAACATGCTACCCCTGGCAAGCACGCCTACCAGATTGCGCTAGTAGGGAGTCCTAACTGCGGAAAAACCACCCTATTTAATCGCTTAACGGGCGCTCAACAAACCACTGGGAACTGGCCTGGCGTGACCGTTGAACAAAAATCTGGATTTATGGATATCGGTGAAAAACATTTTCATCTCATTGATCTACCTGGCGTGTATAGCTTAGAAAGTTTTAGCCATACCGGTTTAGATGAAAAAGTCGCACTGGACTATTTACAGTGCCAACCGACCGACTTAATTATTAATGTGGTCGATGCCACAAGCTTAGAACGCCAACTGTTTTTAACCGCCCAACTTTTGCATATGGGACTTCCGGTTGTCGTGGTGTTAAACCGTATGGATCTGCTAAAAGAGCGTCATCTACAAATTGATACTGATGAGCTATCCAAATCTTTAGGTTGTCCTGTTATTCCAGTTTCATCCTATTACAACCAAGGTGTCGATGAACTTAAACAACAACTGCCAACCCTATTAAATAAAACCTCAGATTTACATTTTGATTTACCTGACACTTTACACTCATCGGTGCATGCAGTTCGTAATCTTCAAGAACAACCGGACTCAGACTCGTGTTGGAAAACACTGCAAATGCTGATTAAACCGGAAAGTGCACCTCTAGAATTACGCAGTTTTTGCAAATCTGAAAAAGATAAATTAGAAAGTCATTACCAAGAAGACTTGTCGTTAATCTCTTCAGATTTATATTTTCAGTTTGCCCATGATGCGTCACATGCAAGCCAAGTGCATACTGATCGTTTTACTCGAAACACCACCGACACCTTAGATCGCTGGGCTTTGCACCCTATTTGGGGACTACCGATCTTTTTATTCGTCATGTATTTGGTATTTTCATTGTCCATTACGGTTGGTAATACCTTTATCGACTTCTTTGATTTAGGCGCGCAAGCCATTTTTGTTGATGGGCCAACTGCACTGTTAGAATCGGTTAACGCCCCCTCCTGGTTAATTGCCGTGCTTGCCCAAGGAGTAGGTAGCGGTATTCAAGTGGTCGCTACCTTTATTCCTGTAATTGGTGCTCTGTTTTTGCTACTCTCCATTTTGGAAGAGACTGGCTATATGCAACGTGCCGCACTGATTATGGATCAATTAATGCGTCGCCTTGGATTATCAGGACAAGCCTTTATCCCACTTGTTGTCGGCTTTGGTTGTAATATACCTGCAGTACTCGCAACCCGTACCCTACCTGATCAACGCGATCGAATCATGACGATTATGATGACACCGTTTATGTCATGTAGTGCACGTTTAACCGTGTATGTCATGTTTGCGATGGCCTTTTTTGCCGATTATGCCGCACTGTTTGTCTTCTCTTTATATGCGGCCGGTATTTTAGCCGCAGTGTTAACCGCTTTATTGCTTAAACATACTTTACTGCCAGGTAAAGCACCGACTTTATTAATGGAACTGCCCATTTACCATAAGCCATCCATATTAAATGTTGCCTTAAACACCCGTAACAAGTTACGTAGTTTCATACTCGATGCCGGTAAAATTATTGTATTAGTTGTACTGGCCTTAAACTTCTTTAACAGCCTAGGAACCGATGGAACCTTTGGCCATGAAAACCAACCGACCTCGGTATTAAGCACGGTTGCCATCGCTGCGACACCGATTGTAGAACCGATTGGAATCACCGAAGAGAACTGGCCTGCCACAGTTGGGTTATTCACCGGTTTATTGGCAAAAGAAGTGGTGGTTGGCTCTTTAGATGCGTTGTATCAAAACATGGAAGAGCATCAAACTGAAGAAAGTGCTAATGGCTACGATTTCTTTGGGGCTTTATCAGAAGCTGCCATGACCATTCCAGCAAACCTGCCCGGCATTATCACCGATGTAAACGACCCTTTAGGTTTACAGTCTATTGAAGGCATTAGCGACAAACAAGCGATTGCCGAAGAACAAGGCTTTACCCTATCAACTCTCGACAAAATGGCTCAATACTTTGATGGCCCAATTGGTGCCTATGCCTATATGCTATTAATCTTACTGTACTTTCCTTGTGTTGCTACGTTTGGTGCAATCAAACAAGAGCTAGGTTGGCGTTGGGCATTATACAGTGGCGGTTGGAGCCTATTTTTAGGTTACGGCGTTGCAGTCAGCTTCTATCAGCTGGCAACCTTTAGTTCACACCCACAACAATCGTTAATTTGGATCACAATCATCAGTAGTGGCTTTATTGCCATCGCCTTAACCTTAAGAAAAGTTGGCAAACCTTTTCGTTCTAATCCAGAATAAGGGAGTATCATTATGATTTTATTAAACATTAAACGCTATATTAAACAGCATCATGATGTCTCTTTAAATAATATTTTAAACCACTTTGACCTGACAGAAGACAGTGCAAAAGGCATGTTGTCGCATCTGATTCATCAAGGTCATATACAAGTCATTGACCCTGGCGATAGTTGTTCTACAGGCCAGTGCTCTGTCAGTTGCTCTCAAGCGAATCAAACCGAACATTATCTTTGGCGTGATAAATGCTTTGTATCACTATCAATCCCCGTTCAAGTTATATAGAATGGAATCTTTGAGTTTTAGATAAAAGCCGTGTCAAATGGCTATAAAAGCTCGATGGATAGAATAAAACATAGTATTTGATTAGGCAGAAATCACACCATGGCAATGAACCAATGGTTTAGAAAAGGCAATTCCAGACGTTTTTACCGCATTGATATGCCGGTACGGTATTTTATTGTGCCGACTTCTCCCATTAAAGACCGTGAAATTTACGCTACAGGCGCCAACTATTACCCCGCCAGTTTCCACGCTAAAGTGGCCGGACAGAAAATGGAAGCCATCAATTGGATCAATCGAATCCAAGAACACTCAGAGCTTCTTATCCCTGTATTTGAAGAAATTATTGACTTTATCGAATTTTTTGGGCGCTGTGCACTCTCCATTTCAGAAGGGACTAGCCCTAAGTCCGATCCAGGCTATTGGATGGAAATTAAGGATCGATTACAGGGTTTCAAAAAAGCGGTCAATCTGAACCCCTCTTCCCCTAAAACCTATCAGTATCTACAAATGATTGAAGATAAATATCTGGCCTTTTTAAATCGTTTAGTGAACAGTATTGATAAGTCCACACCCACTCAATTTTACGTAGATGGTCATCTACCAATCGGTTTTAAAATTGATGAAATGATGTCGGTTTTCAAAGCGCCTAAGTTTGCAAAAATTCCTTTAGTTCAGGCTCTATTACATATGTCGGAATACATGGATTCTTATTTAGAAACCTATCGTTTAATTAATGACGATAACTTTTTACGCCAGCACCCTGATGATTGGAAGCTAAAAACGGCTAACATCAGTGCCAGTGGAATTGCGGTACATTTAGGTAAACGTTTTGCTCAATACGAGCACGTTGATGTTTTACTGTATTTTCCTGAAGACGATAAAATTATTGAATTTGAAGGCAGTGTGGTTGATACTCGAACCGATGAAGTTGCTCATACTGAACGTGTTGCCATTAACTTTGAATTTCCTGATGGACAACATCAAGACTATTTACAGTTACAAATTCAAAAACAAGAAGTTAAAGAGTGCATGAACATTGCACTGTAACGCCTTTAAGACCTATTAAGGAACGATTATGCCAGGTAGCAATCATGAAGTAGACGCCTCTTTTATGGATGAACTCCCGTTCTCGGTAAGAGATGCTGCCTTGGACTTAATCCGTTTCTCATCTTTAAAACAGATGCTTGAAATGCTTGAAAACGGCCCATCAGACTTCCTAAAGAATAATTTTGATTTGACCCCACAACAGTGGAACCAGGTATTAAACACGGTCATTTTGACTAAAATTAGCTATTTTCAAGTCTCACTACTGTTTCCAAATGTCTATATTGATAAACTCATTGAAATCGCTGCATTTGCTTACGGCATGAAAGGCAGCAATGCCGCAGAACTCTATCAAGCGATGGTTAATCCACACCCTGCCTTTGCAGAGTGGATTAAAGGATGTTTACTTGTGAAACAACAAAAAGCCCGCATTATGAATAATCGTAAAAATATGGCCTAACGACCCTTAATACCCTGCAACCCTTGACATGGGCAAGCTGCAAACTCATAAGCCGCACCAAACCCTCTAACATACCGGCCTGATACCACCTTTAACTTAAAGCAATGAAAATCAGGTAGACCTCTTAAGACCTCAACCACCTCTCCAAACTGGTTTTGCATATTACTTATTGTGTCTGAACGCAACGGTTCTTCGGTAATACGTTCAACGGACAGTTGCATAGACAAACGCTCTCTGGCAAACATCTGTTCGGTTTCACTTTCATCGGCTAATAACAATCCAGCTACCAGGCCTGTTGAGTTTGATTTTGGCAATTTTTCGAGCACCAATAAGTTTTGAGTATGTTGGGCTAATTCACTCACAAAGATAGCAAACTCACCTTCATTCAATTGCACAAATGGCACCACACTGGTTTCCAGTTCACCACTTACTGCTTGGGTACTCAACAGCAAACTTTGACGACTCTGTAAAAAATCTTGGCACTGCTGTTCTACTTTTTTCATTGGTATATCCCATTCAAAAAATTATTAATAACCCAACACTTGTTTGAGCCATCGTCCCATCTCTTCCACTTCTTCATAACAAAGCTGGTGTTCCATCGGGTAGGTTTTCCAGTCAATCTTGTAACCTTTATGCTCTAGCGCTTTCATAGAGTGCTCAGCAATCGTGATTGGAATCACATTATCCATCAAGCCATGAGTCATCATAATTGGCATAGAACAATGCCTATAAAACTGTTCGTACATGGGGCAATAGGTCGATAGTGCCAATACACCTGCCAACTGTTTTTCATAACTCAAAGCTGCGTGCAAAGCGATCAGGCCACCCTGCGAAAAACCTGCAATCACAATCTTTTCAGCTTCAATACCTTGCTCTATTTGTTGCTGAATCAAATCATAGATATGATGACACGACCCCTGAATTCCAATCGCATCCACATCCCCCAATAGATCCATTGAACGAATGTCATACCAAGAACGCATCTCCATGCCACCATTAATAGTCACTGCCTGCACAGGTGCATGAGGAAACACAAAGCGTGTGGTGTGTTCATCTGGAAACCCTAACTGCTCAACAATCCCAGCAAAGTCATGACCATCTGCACCTAAACCGTGTAACCAAATCACGGCTGTGGTGGCTGTTTTTGGAGGGTGTAAAATAATGGCTGGGTCGTTTGATGCTTCTTGCATTGTGTGTCTCGTAATTCTGATAAAATAGTCCTCATTTTAACGATTTTGAGACCATTGCACGAGCAGATGTACGAACAAAGTCTCAACTTGATAAACAGAGTCACAAAAATGGCTGAATTTGGTTTACAAAAAAACACGCTAAAATCTTCTTCTACTTGGAGGGTCGTGATTGCAACCTTCATCCTTGCACTGAGCCTCAGTGCCTGTGGTAAAAAGGGCCCACTCTATCTGCCAGAAGAGCAAACAGATAAACCGACTGAGAACATGAATATCCCAGCTAAACCAATAGACAACCAGACGACACAACAGGACACACCATGACACAGCCTTTTCAACTAAAAAATAACACCCTTTATGCTGAAAACGTCAGCCTTGCCGACTTAGCAAAAAAGCATGGAACACCTTTGTATGTATACTCTCGTACCGAATTAGAGAACCGCTGGACTGCCTTTGACCAAGCGTTTGGTGAACAACCACACTTGGTCTGTTATGCGGTTAAAACCAACTCAAACATTGCTGTATTGAATGTATTGGCAAAGTTGGGGGCTGGATTTGATATTGTTTCTCAGGGTGAACTTGAACGTGTCTTGCGTGCTGGCGGCGATCCTGAAAAAATCGTCTTTTCAGGTGTCGCAAAACAGTCTTCAGAGATCGAACGTGCCTTAGATGTGGGGATTCGTTGTTTCAATATCGAATCACACGCCGAGCTAGACCGTATCCAAGCTGTGGCCGAACGTCTGGATAAAATCGCCAATGTCTCAATTCGAGTGAACCCAGATGTGGATGCCAAAACGCATCCGTATATTTCAACGGGGTTAAAAGATAATAAATTTGGCGTCGACATCAACACGGCACCTGAATTGTATGCCGATGCCAGCGCCTGTTCACACGTCAATCCTATTGGAATTGACTGCCACATTGGTTCTCAGCTAACGGAGATTGCGCCCTTTGTTGATGCGTTAGAACGTGTTTTAGATCTTAAAACTCAATTAGCCGATATGGGTATCGATATTCACCACTTAGACTTAGGTGGCGGTTTAGGGATTCAATACACTAACGAAACCCCACCACCGATTGCTGAATATATTCAGGCTCTGATCACCAAGCTAAATGACAGTAGTGTTGAAGTCATTATCGAGCCGGGTCGTGCGATTGCCGGTAATTCTGGCGTGTTACTTACCGAAGTGGAGTTTTTAAAGCCAACGGAACACAAAAATTTTGCGATTATTGATGCTGCGATGAACGATCTGATTCGCCCTGCTTTATACCAAGCCTATCAAGAAATCGTGCCCGTTACTCCGCGTACAGATGGCATAGAAGCTTTATGGGATATGGTTGGGCCTGTTTGTGAAACGGGTGATTTCTTAGGTAAAGATCGTCAGTTAAACCTAAAAGCAGGGGATATTTTAGCGGTCATGTCTTCTGGCGCTTACGGCTTCACCATGAGTTCAAACTACAACAGTCGTCCACGTGCCGCCGAAATCATGGTTCAAAACGATCAATCTCATGTGATTCGTCCACGTGAAACCTATGAAGATTTAATGGGTTCAGAACACCTTATTCAAGACTAAATTCAAACCCAACAGGCCAGGTTACTTTGTTGCTGAAGGGAATCCCCTTCTGGATAAATCGTGATGACACTTAGTGAAGGACGCGATTAAAAATTTGCGTTGTTTGAGTACCCCAAGGGCATTTCCTACGGGCACGAGCGAGGGAGCAATATTCAGTGAATGAGTTTAGAAGAACTTCGATGATTGAAGTAGGGTTCGTTTTTTGGTTACTTTATTGGACAAGCAATAAAGTAACAATAGATGCTAAAAGAACAGAAACAATCTAACCAGGCCTATCCAGTTTAAAAATCGCTAAATATAATTCCCGCTCTCTAACCAAGCTTAACCGCCTATTAAAACAACAGAATAGTGTTTTAGGGTTAGGTTACGTATAATCTGTTGCCAATTAACGAATTGAAACTGAGTTACCCAACTCTTTTAACGGGAGCGACACTTTGTTATACCAAAATACCACGCATTATCAACACGGTGATGACAGTGCAACTGGCGTACTGATTACAAATTTAGGTACTCCAGATGCACCCACCAAAGAAGCATTAAAGCCGTATTTAAAAGAGTTCTTAATGGATCCTCGCGTGGTGGAACCGCCTCCGGCTCGATGGTTATGGCGTTTGATTTTGAACGGTATCATTCTGAATACCCGCCCCGCTAAATCGGCTGAAGCCTATGCAACTGTTTGGGATTCAGAAGGTCCAGGCGCCCCTCTATTAAACATCAGCCAACGCCAAGTGGATGCGATTGCCGAACAGGTACGTCCGCAGTTTCAAGGTCGTGTTGAATTTGCATTAGGGATGCGTTATGGCAACCCATCCATTGCCAGCGCTTTGAAAGAGTTGAAAGAGAAAGGTTGCCAACGCATTGTGGTATTACCTTTATATCCGCAATACGCTGCTGCCACCACCGCCTCAACCTTTGATGCGGTAACGGCTGAACTGCAAACTTGGCGTTGGGTACCGGAGTTACGTTTTGTAAATAAATATCACCGTCACCCCGGTTACATCAAAGCGCTGGCAAATTCGATTCGTGAATTTCAAGCAATCAACGGCAAACCACAACTGTTAGTCATGTCATATCACGGTGTGCCGCAACGTTATTTAGATAATGGTGACCCCTACCACTGTGAATGTCATGTGACGTCGCGTTTGGTCGCAGAAGAGTTAGGCTTAAGCAAAGACGAATACAAGGTCACATTCCAGTCTCTATTTGGTAAAGAGGAGTGGATTAAACCCTACACCGATGCAACGATGAAAGCGTTGCCTGAACAAGGCATTAAAGACATTCAAGTGATTTGCCCTGGTTTCTCTGCCGACTGTTTGGAAACCATTGAAGAGATTGGCGAAGAGAACCGCGAATACTTTGAAGAAGCCGGTGGCGAAAAGTTTGGTTACATTACCTGTTTAAATGATCGACCAGACCATGCTCAAGCCCTAGCCGATGTGGTGTTGCAACACACTCAAGGCTGGTATGAACGTGATGATTTTGATGCCGAAAGCGATCAGAAAGAGCGGGAAACAGTTAAACAAAATGCCAAAGCGATGGGCTGCCCGTTTTAGACTGCTTATAAAATATCGTGAATCCAAATCAACCAGGCTTATTCAAATTAAACACTGAACAGGCCTGGTTATTAAATCAATTTTTTACCCCCATCCACCACAATCGTTTCACCTGTGATATATGGGCTTTTCATTAGATATTGGATCGTTTGCCAGATCACATCTGCTCCTGGTTCAATGCGAATTGCCGACTGCGCTAAACGCCGTTTTTTATAGCTTTCTGAATCGTCTTCATTAAATAGAATCAGACCTGGTGCAATGCTGTTCACCTTAATTTCTGGTGCATATTTTTTTGCAAAGTTTTTAGTCATATCTTGCAAACCCGCTTTACTCGCAGAATAAGCAATATGCGTATCATTCGCGACTGTACTATCCGTAATAGAGATAATGTCTTTTAAAGGCTGGTCACAACGATCCATTAAAGGCTTAAGCTGATTATTAAGTCGGTAAGGCACTTCAATGTGTAACTTAAGCATAGCGTCAAACAGTGAAGCATCGTTTTCAATCTGGGCATCTTTAGCCCAAACCGAAGCGTTATGAATCACGCCACGAATACTGCTGACTTGTGCTGTGAGCTTATTAAAAAATGAATCAATCGAATCGGTTTCAGTAAAGTCCACCTGAATACCAATCGCCCCCAAAGCCAGCAGTTCATCCACACCAACACGATGTGTGCGATAGCTAAATACCACCGGATAATCGGTTAGGGTTAAAAACTGTTTGGCTAAGTACAGGCCAATTCGTTGCCCAGCTCCGGTAATTACAATTGCATTGTTTAACATCAAACTCTCAACTTTGTCTTTTTTAAACTGAACAGGCCTGGTGAGTTTCAAATTTCACTCTCAAAACTCTTTATCAGCACGGCTTTACAGCCCGTTAAAAACCAAGTAAATTACTAGGAATAACTTACTAGGAGTTTAAACTGTGAAAACCCTGCTTAGTGCCCTTTTTAGCTTTATTCTACCCGCATCTGTACTGGCCGATTCAATTCAAATTGGTCAACTGGCGCCTGAATTTAGCCTAACCGATCAACACCAACAAATTCGCCACTTAGAAGATTACCGTGGCAAATGGGTGGTGCTGTATTTTTACCCTAAAGATGACACCCCGGGGTGCACCAAAGAGGCGTGTAGCTTTAGAGATAATATCAACGCCATTATCAGCCAGCAAGCGGTAATTTTAGGAGTAAGCGTGGACTCTGTCAGCGATCATCAAGCCTTTGCCGACAAATTTAAACTGCCATTTAGTCTATTAGCCGATCCAAAAGGCTTAGTGGCAACACAATACGATGCGTTACTGAACCTAGGGTTTTTACGTTTTGCCAAACGCCACAGTTTTATTATTGATCCAAAAGGCCGTATCGCCAAAATTTACCGTAATGTCGACCCGCAAACCCACGTTGGTGAAATTTTAAAAGACCTAAACCGTCTACAAAAAGCGATTTAAAATAAGATTTTTAGAAATAAAAACCACTTATTCCGATCTTATAAGTATCCACTCCAATCGTGCCAGACTTGATTTCTGCTTGGAGCACCACTCACTACACAAGGAATAAGTTATGAACACTCAATACAACTGGATATCCAAAGCTGCCCTACTGCTTGCCTGGATTCCACTGGTTTTTACCCTTCAAAGCTGCGCCAAGGAGCCAGAGATGACTGCAAAAAATGACACCATTACCACTCAAATGGAAACCGATTCCATCGTCTTAGGCATGGGCTGTTTTTGGGGCGCGGAAAAACGTATGTCAGAAGTGCCTGGCGTCATCAATGTCGAAAGCGGCTATGCGGGTGGCGACATCGCCAAAGTCGGTTATCAGGATATTTTAAGCCACGAGCAACTATTAAGAATGGGGCGTGTCAGCGAACGTAACCATGCCGAAGTCATTAAAATCACCTTTAATCCCGCTTTAGTCAGTTTAGAAACCGTCTTGATTAAGTTCTGGGAAAATCACAATCCAACCCAAGGCGATCGTCAAGGGAATGATGTGGGTAGCAACTATCGCAGTGCCATCTATTACACCAATGAGGGTCAAAAATCGGTTGCGGACTATACTCGCAATGCTTATCAAGTGGCCTTAACTCAAGCAGGTCTGCCTGAGATCACCACCGAGATTGCCGCCCTTCGTCACTATAATTCAGCGGAAGAGTACCATCAAGATTATCTGGTGAAAAATCCAAATGGCTATTGTGGTTTAGGAGGCACTGGGGTGGCCTATCCGGGGTCAGAAAAATCAAAAGGCCCACAACATCCTGTTTTAAACCCTGCTGACTTAAACCTGCAACGTCAACTAGTGGTCTTTGAAGCGGAAGAGTGTCCTTTCTGTAAACAGTTTAAAAAAGAAATTCTAGACAGCTGGAAATCAGAAGTATCGATTGTGGCCACTTTAAACCCCAACCCACCAAGCGGCTGGAAACTAGAAAAAACGCTATTTGCGACGCCCACCATCGTTTTATTTGAAAACGGACAGGAAAAATCACGTTTTACAGGTTATAACGGTGACAAACCGCGTTTTTGGAAGTGGTTAGGATTCCAGCTCCTCACCCCAGAACAGCAGCAGATCGCTTTCGAACAAGGCACTGAACGTGCGTTTACCGGCTCGCATTTAGATGAAAAACGCCCTGGTACCTTTGTTGACCCAATTACGGGTGAGCCACTGTTCCGCAGTGATACCAAATTTGAAAGCAATAGCGGCTGGCCAAGTTTCTTTAACCCGGTTGAAGGCGCTATTACCGAACACGAAGACTTTACCCACGGCATGAGCCGTATTGAAGTTCGCAGTGCCAGTTCGGGTATCCATTTAGGTCACGTCTTCCCAGACGGCCCTGCTCCAAGCTACAAACGCTACTGCATTAACGGTAATGTTCTTAAGTTTGTACCGGATGAAGACAACTAAAAATCAGTAAATAACTCAACCAAAGCCGCTATTCATTCAGCGGCTTGTTTTTTTCAGTATCATAAATTTATTCTGACCAGGCCTGCTTAGTTTTCCAAACACCTTTCAATTAGACATTGCTTCTTATAAACTTAAACCCACTCTTTTATTTATAAGGTGGACACTTTGTCTTTTCCACGCCTTAAAATTGTGCTTTCCGACTGACTTTTAGGAACAGAATATCGTTATAACGGTGAGTATGCAGAAAGCGATTTTGTTAAGCACCCGCTTACAAACTATGCGGACTTTTCTCCCTTCTGTCCAGAAGCACCCGTTTAAGGAACACCACGTGAACCCATTCAACTGGTATAAATAGAGAAACAAATAAGAATTATGGGCATCACCTCTGAAAACGATGTTACTGATCTCATTCAGAGCTACACACATAAAAAAGTCTCATCCCTACTTGGCAAACAAATAGACGGTGTTATCGTTAAATCTCGATCACCTAGCTGTGGGTTAAATAAGCGTAGCTAAATAGAGAAAAAGTATAGAGCACAGCAAGCAAGAGTAGAAAAGTAGCAAGAAAATTTAATGGCACGCCCGAGAGGATTCGAACCTCCGACCTTCGCCTCCGGAGGGCGACGCTCTATCCAGCTGAGCTACGGGCGCATATAAGGATTGGATGCCTTATTATAATGGATTTCTTATATAGAAACGGGCTTCAATTAGTGAGTATTTAAATTGTGATTAAATACAATAACATCGACAATAAATTGAGAGGTTTTTGGGCTTTTTCAAACTGAACAGGACTGGTCAATTTTAATAATTGTCAAATCAACCCTAATCTAAATTAATCACAACAAAACATCTTTTACTGATTCGACTCTTTTAATAGCTTATTAAATTCTTCAAAAGGAATAGGACGGCTCATTAAGTAACCTTGCAATAGATCACAACCTTGTTCAGCCAACCAGTCAAACTGTTCTTGAGTTTCAACCCCTTCAGCCACCAGTTCTAACCCTAGCTTTAGTGCCATGCCAATAGTGGCACTACAAATGGTCGTGTCACTCTCTTCATGTGGAATGCCATCCACAAACGATTTATCAATTTTTAATTCAGAAATTGGTAGCTCTTTTAGATAGGAGAGTGAAGAGAAACCTGTTCCAAAGTCATCAAGTGAGAAAGTAAAGCCAATCTCTGACATTTCTGAAAATAGAGTTTTAGGGTCTAAAGCATTATCTAAAAAAGCACTTTCTGTAAACTCAAAACGCACTTTATTGGGTGTAATTTCGTGTTCTTGGAACTTGGTAAGCAGTCGATTAGCCAAATTAGGATCGGTCAGTTGTTTAATGCTTAGGTTGATAGAAATATGTTGCAAACTAGAGGTCTGAAATAGCCCTCCCAATGTTTGAATATCATCTAACACCTTATTAACAACCAACATCCCTAATTCATCAATCAATCCGCTGTCTTCAGCAACGGGGATAAACTGTACGGGGGAAACCATGCCATAAATTGCGGAATCCCAACGTACTAAGGCTTCGGCACCAATAATCACTTTTTGTGCATTATATTGCGGCTGATAGACCACAAAAATACCTCGATCTAGACTCAGGTCTTGGCGTAAAGCGGCTTCCATATTAAAGCGCTCAGCCATGCTTTCACCAATTGACTCAGTATAGAATCTAAAGGTATTTTTGCCCATGTTTTTAGCTTGATACATAGCGGTATCAGCTTGTTTCATCAACGTGTCAGAATCCGTCTTACAATCTGATGATATAGCGATACCGATACTGGATGACACAAAAATATGCTGACCTAAAACCTCTAAGCCTGTTTCTAATGCCTCTAAAATAATCTGTGCCATATGTTCGCATTGGAACATGGCGGTCTCCATAGAAGCATGCAATTCGGAAAATATAATTACAAATTCATCACCACCAAATCTCGACAAAGTAATGTCGTCAGACAATAAATCTTGTAACTTTTGACTGAAAGCACACAACAGTTCATCACCAAACGCATGCCCAAAGGTATCGTTGATGTGCTTAAAGTTATCTAAATCTATAAATAGAACCGCCAATGCGTGACTGCCATTTTTACAATGTAATAAGTCTTGTTCTAAACGATCATTAAACAGGCGGCGATTGGGCAGTTCGGTAACTGGATCATAAAACGCTAAAAACTCTAACTCCTCTTCTATTTTTTTGCGCTGTGAAATATCTGAGAAGTTACCAATATAATTAGCCACCTCTCCCTGCTGTCCCATAATTTTAGTGATTCGTAACCATTCCGGAAAAATCTCTCCACTCTTACGGCGGTTCCAAATTTCTCCCTGCCAAAAACCATATACTTCTACTTCTTTCCACAATTTTTGATAAAAAGCTTTGTCATGACGACCTGACTGAATAACTTGCATATTTTTACCCAAGACCTCATCTAAGCTGTATTCAGTAATCACTTCAAAGGCCTGATTCACTTTCAAGATGTTGCCGTATTGATCCGTCACCACCATTGCTTCCTGAGTATTAAAAGCAACGGCGGACAGCTCTAATGCCTGCTGATCTTTAATCATCTGCGTAACATCTACGCCCGTTCCTAGAATATAATCAACTTCTCCCTTTTCATCCAACAGTGCAGAATTTCGCCAATCAATCGTAATCACTTCACCTTGTTTGGAAACCCAGTCATTTCGATGTTGATTTGGAAACTGACCCGCCTTAAGTTGATTAAAAACGGCTTTAACCCCGTCTATCTGTTCATAAGGAATTAAAACCTCCCAGACAAAACGATCTTTAACTTCCTTAAATGTATAGCCCGTTGCAGTTTGTGCAGTCTGATTAAACTGGTTAATTTTTCCCTCGCGATCCAAAACTACTACAATTGCATCCATGGTCTCTAAAAGACGCTCATTCATACCTTTTTGCTGTTCAAGTTCTTGTGTACGTTTTTCAACCTCTTTTGAGACTTTACGGTATAGCTTTTTATTATTTTCTAACTCTTGAAGCTCGATATATTGTTCATAAGCGATCAATGCAAATGAGAGCAATAACATGACGACAATGATGCCAATAACCATCACAGATAAAGCACCAAAGCGAATCCCTTCTTCAAGAACCGTACAATAGGAGTTGTAGTCAAAGGTTGCTGCAATCATGCCGGTATAATGCATGCCGGACACAGCGCCACCGATCACCAATGCTGAAACTAAGTTAGCACCCGAAAATAAGGTTTGTTTAGTTTGCTGACTGGATTTTAAGAACAGACTTAACCCAATAAATGAAGCACTGTAAGCGATGATTAACGAAAGTAAAAATAGGCTAGGATCATACTGTATGGTTGGAAACATCTGCATCGCATCCATACCTAGGTAATGCATGCTTGCTACCCCAGAACCTAAAACAAAGGTTCCAAAGAGTTTGCGTTGCACCTGGTTTTTGAAATCAGCACTGACCAGAGTCCAAAAAGCCAAGTAGGCAGAAACAACGGCAATGATTGCCGAAAACAGGGTTCGAATAGGTTCGAATGCGACGGGAGTAGAGAGGTGAAGCGCCAGCATACCAACAAAATGCATAGCCCAAATACCCAGTCCCATATTGAGAGCGGCACCAAACAACCACCACTGGGAGTTGCTTTTTTTGTGCCACACAATAAAACTGGCAAATGAAATCGCCAGAAAACTAGTCAAGAAAGAGATCACCAGTGACCCTAACACTAAATAAATGTCATACTCTTTATCCATCATTGGCGCTTCTTACATAGGTTCTTGTTCATTAGTTTTTTAAATAGTTTACCATTAGAAAAACAATAAACACACTGACACTAAGGTTTTATTTAAAATTTAAACAGACTAGATTTTTGATAAATACGACAAGCGAACAAGCAAGTAAGACAAACAACTCATTAACTAAAGAGTTTGAAAGCTTATTACGCTGTAATCTTAAAGCCAGAGAAGTGATTAACCGCTTGTTGGGCAAAGTTTAAATCTGAACTAAACTCAGCATAAACGGTATACAGCAAGTCACCTTTAATGACCTTTTGACCCAGTTTTTTAAATAGATCTAATCCCGCTCCTTTATCCATGGGGGCTCCAGCCAAGCTGGCAATTCGAGCTATTTGAAAATTATCAATAGACTCAACTCGTCCGCTTTTATCCGCTAAAACGTCAAAACTTAACGAACCAATTTCGACTTGTTTATCACGCTTTCCTTGTGCCTGAACAATCGCATTAAATTGCTCTAAAGCACGCCCTGAATCTAAAATATTACGTGCAATGGCATAGCCTTGTCCTCCTCGAACATCAGAATCAAACTCAATGATTCTGCCAGCCAGTTGCAGTGCTTTTTCTCTTAACCCTTGTGGAGCTTCAGGATCATTCTCTAACACTTGTTTGACGTCTCTTGCCTCTAAAACAGGACCAACACCTCGACCAATCGGCTGACGCCCATCAGTAATAACCACTTCCAACTGCAAGCCCATATTGTCACCAACATATTCAAACAGTTTTCGCAGTTTCATTGCCGCAGATTGTGAGCGGATTTTGGCAGTCGGGCCAACGGGGATATCGACAATCAAATGGGTTGCTCCAGCAGCCACTTTTTTGGATAAAATCGACGCCACCATTTGCCCAGGAGAATCCATCGATAACGGACGCTCTACCGCTATTAATACATCATCTACTGGCGCCAGTTTGGCCGTCCCACCCCATGCTAAACACCCTCTAAATTGGCGAACAATTTTTTGCAGTTGTTTGGTACTGAGTTCAACATGACTAAACACCTCCATAGTATCGGCAGTGCCTGCTGGAGAAGTGATAGCACGACTTGAGGTTTTAGGCATAAACAGACCATGAGCCGCCACAATCGGCACAATCAACATACTGGTTCGATTGCCTGGTATGCCTCCAATACAATGCTTATCAACCACCAATGTTTCGTCCCAATGCATACGTTCACCCGTATTAACCATGGCTTGCGACAAAAATAACACTTCATCTCGGCTCATTCCGCTCTCTGCACAGGCCACTAAATAAGCACTGATCTCGATTTTGGAATAACGGTTATTGGCAATGTCTTGGATAATTTCTATATATTGATCATAACTAAGCGAGCCACCCGCTATTTTTTGATGCACATAAGATAAGGAGTGCGGCTGTGTCGCGGGGCAAATTGTGACCGCTGAACCCTCAGGTAATCCGAACTGTTCAAAGACCTGCTCACTTAAACCAAGTTCACCTGGTGCAACAATCAATTTATCATCCACCACATTTAAAACAGCCACCACCGATTGACCATTTTCATTGGCATGAACCTCAATTTTATTGAGTGCTTGAAAGCCTTCAGATTGATAGATTTCACAGTTACGATGCAGATAAGCAACGTTCTCTTTATAGGTGTCAATTGCGATACTTCGCAGTTTAAGTGTGGCCATGGCTCTTACCATTTAAAAAGTTTAATTAAATCACCTTCAATATACTCCGACATCGCTTTTTAGAAAACAAAAAAAGGCGCTAAATAGCCCCTTAACTTCTAAAGATTAATGATTACT
>JAYENR010000009.1:0-4380 GCA_034722175.1 Pseudomonadota bacterium
AAAAAAGCATATTGCACAGGCTGAAGGTTTTAAGGATATATTAAAACAACCTGCGGTCTGGAGCTTGTTGGTTGTCAGTTTTTTAGTGCAGTTATCGCATGGGGTCTATTACACTTTTTTCACGATCCATTTAACAGAGTTGGGTTATGACAGCACCTTGATTGCTTGGCTATGGGCATTGGGTGTGATTGCCGAAGTGGCGGTGTTCTTTTTTATGGCCGCACTGTTTAAATCCTTTTCAGTACGTTTTTTGATTTTACTGAGTATTGGTTTAACGCTGATTCGTTGGTTAATGAATGCCTATTTAGCCGAGCACCTTGTTTGGATGTTGTTTGCCCAGTTATTGCACGCCGCCAGTTTTGGGTTATTCCACGCTGCCGCTATACACCTGATTGATGAATATTTTCAAGGCCGACACCACGGTAAAGGTCAGGCCATTTTTGCCGCCAGCAGTCACGGTTTAGGTGGTGCCTTAGGCATGTTGATGGCGGGGTATGCTTGGGCATGGGGGCATGCGGAGTTGGCTTATGGAATAAGTTCGTTTATGGTATTGCTTGCTTTTGTTTTTGCTTGGCGAGGGGTTAAGGTATGATTAATGTCATTATTGTTTTAATCAGTGTTTTATTTGCTGTTTGGTGTCATAAGTTGGCAAAAACCAAACAACGACAATCGGTCTTTTGGGGCACGCTGGGCTTATTGTTTGGTCCTTTTGCGGTGATTGTTTTGCTGATACTCAAAACGAAGCCCATAGACACCAAACACCACTAATTTAATTATAAAAACAGAATTTAAAAGGAACACGTTATGCGTTTATTACACACCATGTTACGAGTGGGTAACTTAGAGAAATCGATCGCTTTTTATACCGAAGTCATGGGCATGCAGCTGCTTCGTCAAAAAGAGTACCCAAAAGGGGAGTTCACCTTAGCCTTTTTAGGTTACGGTAACGAAGAAGAGAACACGGTTTTGGAGTTGACCTATAACTGGGGTGTGGACAGCTATGATCTAGGAAGCGGCTATGGGCACATTGCCGTGGAAGTACCGGATGTGTATAAAGCGGCCGAAGCAGTTAAAGCGGGTGGGGGGAAAATCATTCGTGAAGCGGGGCCAATGAATGCGGGGAATACCATTATTGCGTTTGCCGAAGATCCAGACGGTTATCAGATCGAGTTCATTGGTGAAGGCCATATTCGTAAATAGAACGGGGTTTCAATAAAGTTTGTGTTAGATATTATCAGTTCGGGTGAATCGGTAAATACGGTTTCACAATTGATTCAGTTGTCGGTTGCTCCCGTGTTTTTAATAGCAGGGGTTGGGGCGATTTTGGGAGTGTTATCGCAACGCCTATCTAGAATTGTGGATCGGGTGGAAAAGATCAATACTCATCTTTTGCAGGTTCAGAACTAAGATGGGGGCAATCGTCGAGCTTCAGACTTGTCAGAAGAGCGAGTTAACGATTTAAAACGTCAGCGTCACTATTTAGGGATTCGTGCCCGTAATATGAATTTGGCAATTCTATTTTGTACGACAACTGGTTTTTTGGTGGCGGCGGTGATTATGACGCTGTTTTTAAGTTCGTTTTTTGAATTTAGTGGTGCAGTCTTGATTGCTGGGTTTTTTATTGCTGGTATGAGTACCTTTATGTTGGCATTGGGTCTGTTTTTAAGAGAGATTTTTATGGCAACCTATTTTATGAAGCGTCGAGACAGTGCGTTATCAAATGATGTTTAACCCTGAAGGTCGAAAAACCTCGATTTCAAACTAACCAGGCCTGGTCAGACTCGCGACCTGTTGAATTTGAATAAGGCTGGTACGAAGTCAATTTGTCGCTATAATTAGCGGCAATTTATAAAGTTAAGAAAAAGGAATGGAAATGTCTAAATTTGAAAACGTCACCATCTTAAAAGAAGCGTCGGTTTATTTTGATGGCAAGGTTACAAGCCGTACGGTTATTTTTGCTGATGGTTCTAAAAAAACATTGGGTATTATGATGCCGGGTGAATATGAGTTTGGAACAGACTTAGCTGAAAACATGGAGATGCAATCAGGTGATGTAGAGGTGTTACTGCCTGGTGAAACGGAGTGGAAAGCGATTCCAAATGGCAGCAGTTTTGATGTGCCTGCCAACTCTAAGTTCGGCATTAAAGTAAACGCCATTGCTGATTACTGCTGCTCTTATATCGCTTAATTTTAAAATAAGCGGGTCATTTTAAAACCACTGAGTCTGAACAGGCCTGGTGGTTTTTTATTTCAGACTCTCTTTTGTGAGTTTGTCTTTTTTAATTCGCTGGGCTTTAAAGACGAAGTGCAGTGCAAAGTGGATCACAATAAGTAATACAAAAAAGCCCATTGCAATTTCACCAATATGATTTATCCACATCATAAGCTCCTTATAAATCTTTGATTATTAGATAATTGTACTGCGTTTTTGTTAGAATTTGCAGCAGTTTTAATTAGGAGTCCCCATGAATCAAACAACTCAGCCATTTAATTGGAAAACCTACAAGAACGATACCCTGTCTGGGATTACTGTTGCATTAGCATTGGTGCCAGAAGCGGTGGCGTTTGCTTTTGTGGCGGGTGTGCATCCATTAGTTGGACTGTATGCTGCGATTATCGTCGGTATGATTACCGCAATTTTTGGTGGGCGTCCTGGAATGATCACCGCTGCAGCGGGTTCTTTAGCGGTCGTTATGATGCATTTGGTGATGGAGCATGGGGCTTCGTTCTTGTTTTTGGCGGTTATTCTCATGGGGGTCTTCCAGATCTTTATTGGCATAATGAAGTGGGGGCGGTTTATCCGCATGGTGCCCAGCTCGGTTATGCTCGGCTTTGTAAACGGTCTGGCGTTAATTATCCTAGTCGCTCAGTTTACTCAGTTTAAAGATGCTGAAGGGGCGTGGCTAACGGGGTCGAGCCTAAATATCATGATTATGATTATTGTCGCTACCTTAGCCATTATTTATCTTTTGCCAAAAATTATTAAAGCGGTTCCTTCCGCTTTGGCTGCGATTGTATTAGTCTCTTTAGCGGTAATTTTCTTTGATATTAATGCCGTTACGGTAGGTGATAAAGCGTCTGTTTCTGGAACCTTAGAATCACTGATTTACGGTGACGGTGTTGAGGGTGGCTTCCAGGGGTTGAGTTGGTTTACGACTTTGCCTGAGGGGTTCTGGTCGTTAGAAACATTGTGGATTGTTCTACCTTATGCGGTGATTTTGACTATTATCGGTTCGGTTGAATCTTTGCTGACGATGACATTAATTGACGATATCACTGAAACTCGCGGTAAGGCGAATAAAGAGTGTATCGCTTTAGGTGCGGCTAACTGTACTGCAGGTTCTTTTGGAACTATGGGGGGGTGTGCATTGATTGGTCAATCTATGATTAACGTCAATTCAGGCGGGACGGGACGTTGGTCTGGAATTAGCGCTGCTTTAGGCCTATTGGTCATCGTGTTAATTGCCTCGTCTTGGATTGAGATGGTGCCAATTGGCGCCTTGGTTGGATTGATGTTCTTTGTGGTGATTGCGACCTTTAACTGGGCGAGCTGGAATATTATGCGCGGCATGACCAAGGCCGATGCGTTTGTGATGGTAATGGTGACAGTTTTGACCGTGATGTTTGATTTAGCCGTGGCTGTGATTGCAGGTATTGTGGTTTCAGCTTTAGTTTTTGCTTGGGAGCACGCACAGCGTATTATGTTGCAAGAAAGCATGGAAGAGATTGACGGGAAGTTAACAAAAACCTATAAGGTTCAAGGGCCACTGTTTTTTGCATCGGCACAAAACTTCATTGACATGTTTGATCCTAAAAACGATCCAGAGTGTGTTCGAATCGATTTTAAACATTCGCGTGTTTATGACCATACTGGAATTGAAGCGATTAACGGTTTAACTAAAAAGTATTTAGCGGCAAATAAAAAGTTGGTGCTACAACACTTAAGTCCTGAATGTCAGGTATTATTAGAGGATGCAAAAGACTTAATTGAAGTGAATGTCTCTGAAGATCCACATTATCACGTGTCAACCAGTGGTAAAGCAGAAAGTTAATTCTCGTTGTTAACTTTGTTTATTTAAAAGCACCCGACTGGGTGCTTTTTTGTTTCTGAGCGGCGTTATTTAACATTAAGATTAGTAAAGTCTTATATGCTTTGGTTTTATTATTGTTTGTATCATAATAAACAAGAATTTTGCCTGGATTAATGGAATGACCGGAAAAAAAAATTTAATTAAAATATTAGCTGTTGCACCTATGCTGTTTATTCCGGCAGCTGTGGCGTTGATCGCTATGATGACGATCCAGTCAGAGCAGGCTTTATTCCATAAAACCTTGGATCAGCTAGAGTATGAGTATGTTGAGTCTAAGGTTGCTTCAATG
>JAYENR010000010.1:0-4367 GCA_034722175.1 Pseudomonadota bacterium
TTAGGTGAATCAGCAAAACTTTTAGAGTCTGCACACAACTGGTATGTTATCCGTGCTTTTCTGGCTGTTGAAGAAGGTGATTATTTGCAGGCAAGTGACCTGTTAGATGAAGCAAGAGCGGTCAAACATCCGAGCCCTGCTCCTGACTTTGCACCCATTGATTTGTGGGAGACTCGATTTGAAATTCAGAGAGGTAGACTCGAAAAGGCTGAAAAATGGGCCGATACAGTACAACTTGATGAAGAAAAACTGGTAAACAGTACCTTTCTAATTCTAACGCTAGCGAGACTAAGGTTAAAGCAATACAAAACGGAACAACCTGATTCAAAATTGGATGAAATGATAGAGTTGCTTGAGCTTCTAAAGCAACAACTAATCTCAAAAAATCAAACTGGGTTCATCATCGAAGCCGAGCTTTTTTTATCAAAGTTATATTTAACAAAAAAACACTTTGAAAAAGCGGCTGAAAAACTAATATTCGCACTTAACCAAAGTGAACCTCAAAACCAACTCTATCTCTTTATTGCTTTGTTCAATGACTATCAGGAATGGCTTCATAAGACAATTGACTCTTTACCTGAAGCAAAATGGCTTCTTGAAGCTTTCGAAACACAGCAGAATAATCATCAGACCGCCCCTCTGAATAACAAATCACAAAACAACAATCAAACAAATAGGGTAACGTCATTAATTGAACCCTTGAGTGGACGTGAGGTTGAAGTTTTACAGGCTTTGAAGTCCGATTTATCGGGCCCTGAAATTGCTGATTCGTTATTTGTATCTCTTAATACCTTAAGAACGCATACCAAAAACATCTACAGTAAATTAGATGTTAATAATCGACGAGCTGCAATCCGGAAAGCCTTAGAGCTTAATCTCTGACGTTTCCATAACTTCTCTTACAAAGATTTTTTCACAAATCACATCGCACAATCACATCATCGTGTGATGAGCTTGATGAACTCACTTTATACAATTTTCACAACTTAAGGCAAAAGAGCTTTAGGAAAATGTAAATTGATAAAAGGAAAACATCATGAAAAAATTTATCTCACAAACAGTCATTGCTCTCATTGGGTTTGGATATATTAATAGTGCCACCGCTTCTGAATGGACAGGACATGTCAGCGGTTATCTTGGAAAAAAAGGTATCCAAGAAGACGGTTGGGCTAATAGTGACGAACATGGTGCCATTGGTATCATTACGGATTTTAAAAAAACAGACTGGCCAGTCAGCATTGCTGTTGACCTATTTGCAACTGGAAATGAAGATTCTGTATCAGGTCTGAATCAAAAAACCTATTCTGCCCAAGCGCATGTGGGGGCTAGAAAAATATTTAACTTCGAAGACTGTCGTATTCACCCTTATGTGGGTGGAGGGGTTGCCTTGAGTAGCATCATCCAAAAAAACCAAAATAGTTCAGGAAAAGAAGAGTTTGATGATAACGATGTTTCTAGTTGGATTGGAACCGGAGCCTATATCTACGTAACGGATTCACTGACAGTTGGGGCTGATATACGTTATTCAAAAGCGAATGTTGAACTTAAAAACCAATCAGTTGATGCCTCGGGAACAATGGCTGGCTTGACGGTTGGATATAGCTGGTAAAAAAATCTGTCCAAACCACTAATACTATTGCGTGGTTTGGACGATTATATTCAGGGGACTCAACAATGGTACTAGAACAATCATTTTCCATTTATACTATTTATTTGCGAGGTGAACTAGAAACTCATGCACTCAGTGAAGTTAAAGATAGGTGTTGTCATATAGTTTTGGACAACAAAACAATTCTATTTGCCATCATCCATGACCAACCAGAACTACATGGTATTTTGAAAAGAATAAGAGATATTGGTATTGAAATCATCTCTCTTGAACAAGTAAAAAGTTAATAAAGCTCAATAACAAAGCAATGTAAGAGTATTGATGGAAGTCAGCTATGAACAAAATGTAGAAAACACTTTTGCTGTGACGGAGATTACTTTTCGATCATTTGTTTTTAGGCAACGGAGCATTGCCACTTGCTCGTTTCTAGATTGCTTTTTTTTTGAATTGGCATCTTTTATCAAAGAAACAATATTACGATCTAGCATAACTATTTTATTAATGCTCAATTTTGGATACACCTTTATTAACTCTAACGCCGAAAATCAGCCCAACCGTAAGGAGCGGTAGCGACTGAAGGCATCGGCTGAATTTGCCTTGTTATACGCAATTTTTCGACATATTACGTGACCACTCACTTTTCAGTAGAGCGAGGAGGACAGTATTCCACCACCGCCCTTTAAAATATCTATGTTCAATGAACTTAGCTTCAACTCGCATACCGAATTTCTTACATAGATTGATAGCAGCTCTATTTTCCTCAATAGTCTCTGCATAAACACGATGAACTTCCAGTTCTTGGAAACCAAAATGAACTAACATAGACATTGCCTCTTCGGCGTACCCCGAACATTGCTGTTCACGAGCCACCCCGCATCCGATAGACGCTTGGCCTTCTGCTTCAAGCCTTAAACCGCAAGTTCCTATAATTTCCTGTTTCCCCTTCTCTGTAATTGCCAACTGATATTTAGTTCGTGGACTCTCTAAAGATTGCTCAACAAAGGATTCAACGAGTTCTCTTGATTTTTCCAATGAGCAATCACTTTCGCTATAAAACCGTTGATATTTTTCATCCTGAGTAAAGGCAACGTACCCGTTTAAATCATCGATAGAAAAATCACGTAATATAAGATTTCTAGTTTTCAGCATAAACCCCATGCGTTTCCTTTTTTTTACGAAGAGCTCACCGGCGAGCATCAGCGGGGCCGTGTGGAGCGTTTGGTTAACTTTTTTATTATTTTTACGTAGTTTATCTGTATCTGCTGAGAATATTCTTTAGCCTGTCTTTGGATTATGAAAGTTAATTCATGAACATTTCATAAATTCCACTCCAATCACCGTCGAGATAAGTTGGTAAAAGAAATGGTAAAAGTAACCCAATAATTAAACCCCAAAACAATGAAAATACATATAGATTTTCTATTTTTTTCTAGTTGGCCATATTGAATTCGTGTGCATGGCAAGAATAATTGCCGCCATTGCCAGTAATGCTAGAAGCTAGCCAACGAAAAAAGAGTATTGCGAACTAACGAAAGAAATGAAAGCAACAATCAAAGTAAGTAGCAGGGATATACTTTTTGGCTTAATCAAACGCTGATTTCTAAACATTCCTGGCTACCTACTTAAGATTACTGTATTTAAATTTGGGGCTGTCCTAGATAACTAAAATTATCTAAGATGGTTACATGAGAAAAAGTAGACGTAGCAGATACAAACAAAGTAAGTTAATTAAGTTGTTTGTTGCTGATAGAACAGCCAGAACTGCTGCGTCACTTGTTGGCGTTAATAAGACAACCGCCAGTTATTATTTTCAACGCTTAAGACAACTAATTTACGACAATAGTGAGCACCTTGAATTGCTTGAAGGTGAAGCAGAAGCGGATGAAAGTTATTTTGGCGAAAGGCTCACAAAGGGAAACGAGGACGGGGGGCAGCTGTTAAAGTGCCCGTATTGGGGCTTTTAAAGCGGAATGGCAAGATTTTACGGTTGACATCCCCGATACTAAATCCGATACCTTAATCCCGATTATTCGCCAACAAGTAAAGCCAGCCAGCATTGTTTATAGAGATACTTGGAGAAGCTATAACGCACTTAATGTATCTGAATTTAAGCATTATTGAATAAACCATAGTGAACAGTTTGCAAATAAGACAAATCACATTAATGGTATTGAGAATTTTTAGAATTAAGCTAAGCACAATATGCGCAAATTTAATGGCATTCCAAGAGAGTACTTTCACCTCTTTTTGAAAGAGTGTGAATGGCGATTTAACAACAGTGGCCCAAAAGAACAATTAAGACAATTGAATCAATGGGTTAAAAAGGAACTGAACTAGTTATCTAGGACAGCCCTATTTATATTGTCATCAATGAAACTAACACTAACCAAAAAAAGTTAACTAGAAAATTAAAAAGTCATTATAAGCATTTGAATCTGTATAGGTTATACAGAATTAAAGATTGAGCAGCTCATCAATCGCTTGGTTCGCCAACTCATCAACTCGCTCATTTTCTGGGTGACCAGAATGGCCTTTCACCCAAAACCATTCAACCTTATGAGGTTGAATAGCGGCATCAAGACGCTGCCAAAGTTCTTGGTTTTTTACAGGTTTGTTGGCGGCTGTTTTCCAACCCTTTTTCTTCCAACCTGCTACCCACTGAGTTATGCCATTTTTAACATACTGTGAATCAGTCGTAATTTTCACTTGGCAAGGTCGATTTAACACTTCAAATGCTTGAATGGCTGCCATCAACTCC
>JAYENR010000011.1:0-4343 GCA_034722175.1 Pseudomonadota bacterium
AATCATATTGTCTTATGTGGGTTCGGCCGTGTAGGACAGACAGTGAGCCGCTTTCTTCATAACGCAAATAAACCTTTTATTGCATTGGATATGGATCCACTTCGTGTCTCTGAAGCCCACAATGCTGGGGAGCGTGTTTATTACGGCGATGCATCAAAAGAGAAAATCTTACACGCTGCGGCACTTAATAAAGCACAAGCAGTCATTGTGACATTTAGTGATTACCACTCTTCACTAAAAATCATAAAAACCATTCGACGTCTTGACTCAAATATTCCAATTCTAGTTCGCTCCTTGGACGATACACATATCAATGAAATTTTTGAGGCTGGTGCAACAGAGGTGGTACCGGATACCTTTGAATCAAGTATTATGCTCTCTTCTCATCTACTACTTATGATTGGTCAGCCTCCCCATAAAGTATTAAGAGAGACACGTGAAATTCGTAAAAACCGCTATAAAATGCTAGAAAACTTTTATCCTGGTCAAGATGATAATCCTTTGGAAGCACACGCAGTTATGAGCGGTATTATTCACAGTGTCTTAATGGATGACAAAGCCTATGCGGTAGGCAAGCGACTTAAACACATTCCTTTTGAAGAAAAAGGCACAAAAGTAGATGCCATTGCTCGTGGTCATGTTCGTGGAGAAAACCCAGATAAAGAGACCATGGTCCGTGTTGGTGATCGTATCGTTATTTCAGGTTCTCCTGAAGATGTTGAGTCTATGGATCACTTCTTAAAAACTGGAAACTAACCAACAGTGATATAAATCATAAGCAAGAAAAAAGGGGCTTCACTATAGATAGCCCCTTTTTTAGGTCATAACCTCACCTAAAACTAACAGCTTTTGCAAAGCCCTTTTAATACCAAATCAGTATAACTGACTACCCCGACAATCTTTCCGTTATCCGTAACAGGCATTCTCGATACCCCCACGTTTTCGAACATACGAGCACAATAGCGAATATCCATATTAGCGTGTACGGAAATTGCGGGCTTGGTCATGATCTCATAGACATTCACTCGAACTGGTGAACGGTCTTTGGCTAAAACTTGATTGGCAATATCATTAATTAAAACTACTCCATACTCATCATTATCATCACGTTTATCAACGACTAATAACTTGGTCTCTTTATGTTTCATGGTGTTCAATGCATCTGCAACGGTAGTCATACCATCAATGCAATCAAATTCAATTTTCATGACTTCTTTAACACGTACTATAGGCTGGCTCATAATTCACCCTCTACTTTTTGCACTAAAGTTGCCATCTGGTTCTGTACCCCAACCGCATCTTCAACATCTATCTGAATCGCAATCCCCGAACCTGGTGATTCATTAAACTCACCTACTTTTTCAATGTGTTCCAAAATTATTCGGCTCAAATGCTCTTCTACTAAAAATAGAATCACATCTCTTTGAGTCTCTAAACTCAGACCAAAAAACGTCTTAGGGGCTTCCATCCCTTCACCACGTGCATTATTGATTACTGTGGCACCCGTCGCACCCGCTTCACGAGCCGCATCCATAACCTCGACTGTTTTACTATCTTCTACAAATGCTATTATGAGTTTAAACCGCATCATTCCACCTCTTTCGACTGAGTTTTTTTGCTGTTTGATTGTAATTTAATATCCGAAGCTGACTCTTCATCTAAACGATTTTCCGCTTGAATTCGTTGGGCTTTAAGTGAACGGTACTCTGCAATCTGAGCATACGCCATCACCGACATAATTGGGAATAAGCTGGCAAAGGCGATCAAACCAAAACCATCAATCAGGGCACTGCGGCCAGGAACCGTTTCTGCCAAACCAAGACCTAATGCAGCCACTAAAGGAACCGTAACCGTTGAAGTGGTCACGCCTCCTGAATCATACGCCAATGGCACAATCATTCTGGGTGCATAAAAGGTTTGAATTACCACAATAATATAACCAACAATAATAAACCAGTGAATTGGATAACCCGTCACAATTCTAAAGGTTCCTAAAGAGATCCCTATCGCAACACCTAATGCCACTGCAAGACGTAAACCCCAAGTTCCAATCGCCCCACCCGAAACCTGCTGAGCTTTAATAGCAACCGCTAACAGTGAAGGCTCAGCAATCGTGGTACTAAATCCAATCGCAAACGCAAAGATATAAACCCAGTAGTAATCCTGCCAAGTAAAACTAAAGTCACCAACCATCTCTTGGCCAAAAATAAAGTTCGGATTCGTGAGTTGTTCAGCCATTAAACGGCCAATTGGAAAGAGAGTCTGCTCTAATCCTTGTAAAAAGAACGCTAAACCAATTAAAACAAAAAAGAACCCTATCGCGACTCTCTTAAGGTTAGGAATTTTTTTACGAATAACAAACAGCTGAAAACCAACCAAAATCACCAATATCGGAATAACATCATCAATCGTGTCGAATAGGATTTCAAAAAAGCGATCAATATAGAACATCAGCATTTCCATTTAGATCACCATCCCGTATGCCATGACAAAAATCATCGGCGTTAAAGATGCAAAAGCGATCAATCCAAAACCATCAATCATCGGATTTCGGCCTTTAATGGAAGAAGCTAAGCCAACACCTAAAGCCGTCACTAAGGGCACAGTAATAGTCGAGGTGGTCACTCCACCAGAATCATAGGCGATGCCTATAATTTCCTCTGGCGCAAACATAGTCATAATGACCACCATTATATAGCCGCCGATAATAAACCAGTGAATTGGCCAACCTTTTATAATTCGGAACACCCCTAATACAATCGCAAAACCAACAGACAAGGCCACGGTCAGACGTAAGCCATCCGCGTAACTTTTCATGGCTTCTTCACTATTGATAATCGCACCAGCCGTTGCCGCCACCTTAGAGGCTTCTGCCGCCACCGCAATCAAGGCAGGTTCGGCAACGGTGGTTCCAAAACCTAAAGCAAATGCAAATAGCAATAACCAAAGTACAGAGCCTTTTTTAGCAAACGCATTGGCCATGCTTTCACCGATTGGAAACAGCCCCATCTCTAAACCATAGACAAAAAAAGTTAAGCCTAAAACAACAAAGAAGGTTCCAATAAGGAGGTCAATTAAATTAGGAAGTGGTTGCTGTAAGACAGCAAGCTGAAAGAAGCCAATGACAAGAATAATCGGCATTAAGTCCCGTAAAGAACCTAACATAGCTTTAAATAAAGCAGCAAAAGAGCTTTTCATAAAAACGTGAGCATCTCCTTGAATTAGAGCCTATTTAGATTAAACAGAAATTCACAACTTGGAGATCAGTCTGTCATCCAAATCATACTAGCCATTCTACCTGTTTGACCGTCCCTACGATACGAATAAAAACGATCTTTATCAGTAAAAGTACAAAGCTCACTGTCATAAACATCAGTTACACCCAAATTTTGCAACTCTAAACTGAGCAGGCCTGGTAGATCTGCTAAATATTTTACGACTGGCTGAGACTTAATGTGTTTAAAAAACTGACTGTTTTCATGATTTAAATCAACAAATAGGTCAAAGAGATCTGTTCCCACCTCAAAATTGGATTGACGAATGCACGGCCCAATCCAAACTAATAGGTTTTCTGGCTTTTCAGGTAAAGATTGAATCGTTGAAGTGACAATGCCGTCTGCTAGGCCTTTCCAACCTGCATGAATAGCACAGACCAAACTGCCTGCTCTGTTGGTGACTAAAATAGGAATGCAATCGGCGGTCATCACAACCGGTACTTTATTAGCGTGAGTTGTCCATGAAGCATCCGCAATAACGGGCTGCCAATCGGTGGAACTTACCTTATCAAGATTAATGGCATCAACAGTGTGTTGCTGTTCCAACCAAAAAGGGGATTCAGGCAAACAAGCCTGTTCAGTCAGAATTTGACGGTTTTGTTCAACCGTATCAAGCTGATCACCAACGTGTGTCGCTAGATTAAAGGAGTCATAAGGAGGAAGGCTTAAGCCACCCTCGCGAGTGGTAGAGAGCGCGCGGATATTATCTGCTGCTGGCCAGTTAGGATTAATAAACACGGCTTAAGCCTTTAATTAGGAATGTCCTCATCGGTTACCCATTCAACCTCAACACCGTAATCAAAGTCATCATAACCATAACTCATCGCTTCAAACTCTTCCATATCATCACGCAGAGCATCGACCAAATCGACCATATCATCCGGCATTGGAGCTTTCCATTTCATAATTTTTCCCGTCACCGGGTGCGCTAAACTTAATGCCCCTGCATGTAATGCCTGCCTTTTAAAACCACGTAACACCTCAACAATTTCATCAATCATCTTTTTTGGAATACGTAAACGCTGACCATAAACAGGATCTCCTACTAAAGGATAACCAATAGACGAC
>JAYENR010000012.1:0-4309 GCA_034722175.1 Pseudomonadota bacterium
TCTTTATCTAGGGCAAGTTGATAGAACTGCTTCATTAACTGACCAATTTGCTTGAAAGCCGTACCTGTTAGCCCTAAAGCAAACCCAACTTCACGACACTGATAAGGCATAACGCCCACCGTTGGGTCAATATTCACACTGAGAATCTTTTCTGGCGATTCTTCAGCCACCGCCTCAATATCCATTCCACCAGCGGCAGAAATAATAAAGGTATAGGTACGTGTGACACGATCTACAACTAGGCTTAGATACAACTCCTCTTCAATCGCTAAGGTTTCTTCAATTAACAGGCTGTTAATTGGTAAGGCCTTACCCGCTGTTTGAATAGTCGCTAAAGCAGAACCTAATAGCTCAGAACTGACTTGGCGTGCTTCATCACGTGTGGTGACTAATTTAACCCCGCCCGCTTTACCGCGTGCGCCTGCATGAATTTGTGCTTTTACCACCCACGCTTCACCGCCAACGCTGTCCATAGCGGCATCGAGTTCATCAAGCTGGGTGATAAGTTGGCCTTGTGGTACACCAATGCCATATTCTTTGAATAAAGACTTAGACTGATATTCATGTAGATTCATGTGAAAAAACGTCTCCGGTTCCAAGTTTTAACTCGTTCTGAATCAATCAAAATGATTTGGAAGAGTTTTGAGATAAAAATTGCTTTTATTTTATGTTTTTTAGACAATGATTGCACCAACAATTCAAAGAGACTTACCGTGAGAGCCATTGTTTTCCTACTTTTCGTTATTCTTGTATTCTTTATTCTGCGTTTTACGATTAATAGAATCATTACTATTCGTGAACAGAACCGTCAAAAACAAGAATTACAACAATCTAAACAGGCCTCCTCTAAAGAGAGTCCTCAGGCGATGGTACGTTGTGCAGAGTGTGGCATCCACCTTCCTCAATCAGAAGCCTATTACGATGGCAAAGACACCTTTTGCAGTGAAGGTCACATGCAAAGCTTTCATCAAAAAGACCGCGACTCACAAAAAAAGGGTGCCCAAGGGGATTTCCAAGGTGATCGAGACAAAAAAGATATGGACGACTCTGGGGATTAAGTCGCTTTTATACAGAACGAGCTACTGCAAATTACGAGTGAATCGCTTCAATTTTAGCTTTAAACACCACAAATAAACCTGCCAAAGGGTGGTTAAAGTCAATCACAACCTTATCTCCTTCCACCTTTTCGACCTTGCCAGGTATCTCTTCACCTGTTGGGGTGTTGAAACCAATCACATGACCCTCTTCCAATGCCATGTCGGCAGGAAAATCACTACGATTCATTGTTTGAACATTCTCACCTGAACGTTGACCAAACGCATCATCAGGCGGAATGGTAAAAGTACCTGTCGTACCGACCTCTAAACCGATTAACAGTTCGTCCAACTTATTTAAAAAGGTTCCATCGCCAATATTGAAACGGAAGGTTTCACCCTCTTCAGTCTCTTCTACCACTGGCCCTTCAAAAATAGACAAACTAAAGCTGATCTCTACATCGCTATTTTCACCAACTTGTAGAACCTGAGTCTCTTGATTATTGTTTAGGTTTTGCTTTTGGCTTTCGTTTGCGAAGTCTGACACTTTTCTGTCCTTTCTTAATAGTTTTCTCAACCGGATCACCGAATACCACCACTCGGTTTCTTCCCATCTCTTTTGCTTGATAAAGCGCTTGGTCAGCACCTTTAATCACCTCTTCTGGCGTTTTAAATTCACCGCCTTTTTCGGCTACTCCAATACTCACTCTAACCGTGGTATTGGTGTCTTTACCTTCATGGGTAAAATTCAGTTCAGTCTCTTCAACGGCTTTGCGTAATTCATCCAAAATCGGGCGAACTTGCTCAGGATTTTTACCGGCAAACACCACCGTGAACTCTTCACCCCCAAAACGGTAGGCTTTCCCGCCAGAACCGACACTATTTAACACTTTACTGACCGTACGTAACACCAAGTCACCAATATCGTGACCATAACTGTCGTTAAACTGCTTAAAGTGATCGATATCAACCATTGCAATCGAATAGGTTCGCCCTAAGCCCATAAACGATTCAAACAAGGCTCGTCTCCCAGCCATCCCAGTAAGTTCATCGGTATAGGCAATTTGATGTGCATCAAAAATCATCGACAAAATAATCATTAACAGTGAGATTGACGCCAACCATCCTAAAACACCGTAATCAACATAGCCGTTTAAGCCCAGTACCATCAGCACCAGAACAAAAAAACCGACCTGATCTAAGACTTTAAACTTCTGCAACATCGCCAAACGAATAACCAATACATTCGCGACGAGAATCATCAATAAACTCCCTAATAACGGAATCTTAACCCAAAACCCCTCTTCATCGGTTACGGGTGTAGAGATATGCTGCATTAACTCAAATGGCATGGTTTGTACTACCCAATAGACACCCAATGCTTGAATAACAAACAGTGAAAGCAGAGCGATATTATAAGTATTATGCTTAACCCCACGCTCAGGCACGAGCAACCAGATTAAGATATTGAGCGGCAGTAAAATGCTAATTAGAGGATAAAGAATATCCACTGAAAAAGCCTTATGCTCGATTGGAACAAAGGTCAAGGCAAACACGGTAATGGCAACCGTTAATAACATTAAGATCGGCTGCATTCTGTTTAGCAGAACGCTAATAAAAATTCCAATCCCTGCAACGGCATAAGGCGCATAAAACAACAACGTTTGCCAACTCACTGGCCAAGTCGCGATTTGCATAGATGACCATATTGCAAACCCACTTAACAAGACCAACCATAAATAGTGTTTAACCAAACTTTGTTCCTTTTATTCCGCTCTCAAAATTGAGATCAAACTTTACCATTTCATACCCCTTTTGGGTTAAAAAAAATGTGTCCGACTCGCATTTTTCAACCTAATTATCTTCATAGAAAGACATTAAACAAATCTAATGTTTTTTGAAAACCGTCAAATAAAGCGTAAAATAAATTGAAATTAAGTAAAAGCCAATCTCAATGTGAGTTGAGTGCGGAAAGCTACGGGTCTCTAAATACAATTTTTTTAGATGATGGCCGAGTTGCCTAAATTAGTATTATTATTAATTTAAGGAAATAGCTATGATTAATCTTAAAACACTTTTCTTAACGGCTTTAACCGCCTTCTCTTTCAGCTCAATGACTTCTGCGGCAGTGATTGATTTTGAAACCGGTTTTTCTAATGGTGATAATGTCACTTCAATTAACTACGGCTTTGGAACAGCAACCGTTTCAGCATTGGGTGGTATTAATGAGGCTTGGATTTATGACACCAATAACTCTGGTAATGGTGATGGCGACTTAATGGCCAACTTCAATAGCGTAACAGGTGGAACCAACGGTTATAACCCTGAAAACATTTTAATTATCCAAGAAAATAATGGATCAAACCGCACTCCTGATGATAACGCTAATGGTGGCTTCTTTTATTTCGATTTTAGCACTGCGGTTACCTTAGAAAGCATTGATACTTTTGATACTTCATACGGTAATGTAAAAATCTCTTTGTTTGATAATATTGGAACCCAAATTGGTTCAACTTATTCAAACGCATTTAATGCCGATACTGGAAACTTTGATCAAAATAAATACGGTACTATTGATTTTAGTGGTATTACCGGTGTTTCAGCGATGACCATTAATTTTACTGGTGTCTCTGGAGGGATCGACAATATTGTTCTCACCTCTGCCGTGCCAGAGCCCTCAACCTACGCTCTGATGTTAGCGGGATTAGGCTTAGTTGGATTTATGGCTCGCCGTCGTAAAACTTAATCACATTAAAATCACAAACCATTATAACAAACAGGCCTGGTAAGAATTTTTCCTACCAGGCCTGTTCAGTTTTAAATCATGTTCTTAAGTGTTATTAATTAACTCTTACCAAAAATAGTGAACTTCTCTTCAGGACGATCTGTACATTGAATACGCCACTCTAAAGCGTACTCACAGTCAGCCCCACTGGCACATGAGGCGTGCTCTTTGGCCATTTCGCTCGCCTTACCGGCTTTACGTAATAGGGAGTGATGACCTTTCGGACAAAGCTCTTTCGCTTGACGACGCAAAGACCAACTATCAAAGCTTTGCACTGGTTCATTAAAAAATTCAGTTAAATAGAAAGTTTCATCATTAATTTTTTGAACTTGATGAGTGGTTGAACACCCTGACAATGCTAACGCTGCTACAGTGAAAGCGAGCAGGCCTGTTGACTTTAAAACTGGTTTCATTCTTAAAATATCACTTAATAGTTAGTCGATAGCGTTATTGAACGCCATAATCCGTTATAGGCTCTTCTTTAATGCCC
>JAYENR010000013.1:0-4270 GCA_034722175.1 Pseudomonadota bacterium
AACCGATGGTTTCACTGTGTTGGCTTATTCCACTCAGTCAACAACGGGGGAAACCAATTCAGATATTTATGATGTTGGCACGAATACGAATACCCCAACGGCTGGAGAGACGGTTACCGTTAATTTGACCGTGGATGCCACTGGGTCTGTTGATGGAACTGGGGCAGATGAAACGCTATACGGTGCTGACAGTGCCGACACCTTAAACGGTTTAGCGGGAAGTGATTTCCTATACGGTGGTTTAGGGAATGATATTTTAGTCGGTGGTGCAGATGCGGATATCTTAACAGGGGATGCGGGCAGCGATATCTTCAAAATGACCATCGATGATGCAGGCTCCATTGACACCATTACCGACTTTGAAAATGGCGTTGATAAATTAGATTTAACCGATATTTTGGAAGGGGCTGGATTGATTACCGATGCTGACTCGTTAAATGAATATCTTGAGTTTACTCAAGTGGGGGTGGATTTGCAGGTCGTGATAGATTCTAATGGCGAGACGACGGTAGATGGTGTTTTGTACGAGATTACTCTGCAAGATACTGTGATTGCGGATATTGATGAAACCGATATTATTGATTAAGCATTCAGTTTAAAGTGTGTAAAGGTTAAACCTAACCACCTTGTTATTTAATTACTTTTTCGGGTATTGAATAGAAGGTGGTTTTTTATGTCATTTTAAAACTGAACAGGCCTGTTTAGTGTTTTTAAAGAATTAAGTAAACGTTATTTAGACTGACGTATTCGGTTACTGAGATTTTTAAAAGCTGCAATCCAGTGAAAGTGAGCAATAAATAAATACATGGCACTGCCAATAATCACACCCAACAACATATTCCCAAAAAAGAAGGGTTGCCAAATATGTGGAAATACCTCGCTAAACCACATCTCTGAACCAATTGTAATACTAGAAGAAGCCACATATAGATCGGGGGTGCCTAAGAACCAAGTTCCAAACTTATAACCACCATACCAAATAGGCCACATGGTTAACGGGTTGGTAATCCAAGCTAAGGCAGTGGCCAGTGGAATATTGGCTCTTAAGTAATACGCAAATACAGAGCCCAGTATCATCTGAAAGGGCACGGGCAACATCATACAGAATGAACCTATAAATCCGGCACGGGCAAAAGAATAGCGATCGCCAGCCCAATACACTCGGTCTTTAAATCGAGGAAAGTATCTGTTCAAAAAGACCGAACGTTTTGTTTTACGACCAATTTGATGTGTTTTTAAACGTAAATATCGAATCATCTATTCATCATATCAAACTGACGTTAGCTTACGAAGCAATCCTCTGTAAATCGAGATAAAGATTTTTGATGGCAGTTTTAAAGAATATTGTTAGGAGAGTTCAATAAAACAATAGCGAAAGTAGGAGGTCTGTCAAGAGTCATTAACAGGCTTAAAACTGGCAATCAAACGGTGATTTGAAATGCGATTTTATTAAGTGATTTTATTATTCAACCGCCACAAATTTTGGCAGTTGTTGTTCCACACATTCGAACTCAATCGGGCTTAAATCAGGCAGACCATTTCTAAAACGGACGGGTCTTTCACCTTTAACTAATGGCAGCAGATAATCTAATGCGGCACAAGTTACATCCATACCATCGCTAGAGATAAATTCATCTGGCACGGTATACTCTAAATCGGCTACATCCATCAGGTTGATGGTTTTATAACGCCACATTAAAGGATTGTAGTCCGTTACTTCAACCACTGGTAAAACACCGTGTTTGCCGTCAATCGCTGCTTGAACGGCCGCTTTACCACCACGGTAAGCCATTTGCCAATCCGTTTTAGACACCAAGTGACTGGCCGCACGTTGCATATAATCAGGCACGGCACTGTGGGTTTTACAGCCAAACTCTTTACTAACAATCTTCGCTAAAGTATGAGCCACACCACCTAATTGAACATAGTCTTTGTGTTCGGTATGTTCAACGTTTTCGATGGTAATGTAATTCCCTTTTTCATCGACCAAACCTTCTGAAACAATACAAGTACAGTAGCCTTTGGTTTTGAATAGATAGTCCACTTTGGCTAAGAAGTGCTCGCGATTAAAGGGGCGTTCGGCAGTCAGAACAATTAAAGGCACATCTGGAATTGCGGTTTTAATTAGCCCACCTGATAGAGCTAGCCAACCCGTATTACGTCCCATCGCTTCCAGTGCAAAAAACTTAGTTGACGTGTTGTGCATTGAAAATAGATCTAAGGTTGACTCTAATAAGCTAGTCGCTAGATATTTGGCAGCACTTCCAAAGCCCGGGCTGCAATGGGATAAGGCTAAATCGTTATCAATGGTTTTAGCCACTCCGATACAGGTCACCGGGTGGCCGTTTTCAGAACAGTAGTCGGCCACTTTTTGTGCCGTCACCATAGAACCGTTACCGCCATTGTAGAAAAAGTAACCGATGTCATAGGTTCTAAAGACTTCTAAAACACGCTGGTACTGTTCAGGATTTTTTTCCATTGGATCAAGATCGAATCGACAAGCTTGGAATGCCGCCCCTGGTTGATCTTTTAATTTTTCCATGGTGTATTCAGGCAGATGAGAAACGTCAACCAAACGCTCTTCTAATACGCCTAGAATTCCATTCATAGCGGCATAGACATGACCGAACTTTTCGGGTGTTCGGCGGCACATTTCAATCACACCGACCGCACTGGCATTAATCACCGCAGTTGGGCCGCCTGCTTGGGCGTAGATGACGTTTTTAGATTGTATAGGAGTCGGATTGCTCATAAGGGATCGCCTGTCGAAATGGTTTTCGGGCATTATAAACGACTGGCTTCATTGCTAGATTGCTTTTTAATGACACGGTTAATCGTGTGAACGTAAAAATAGTTTACCATGTTGAATTTTAAGACTGCTCTGTTCTTTAAATAGGGTCTGTAAAGGCTGCTCAATTAATAGTGAACGCCAACCCGAAAGAATCGATTGTTGCGGATTACGTATTAACTTCACTAACTCCTGTTTCTGAATCAGATTGTGAAGATTAATTTTATAATCCAACGCAACTTGTTGACATAGAGTCTGAGAAAAATTAATTAAGATAGCTTCCTGTGCGGAGGGGGGTGTCTCTTTTGGAGCGGGTTGTGGCCAACTGTCGGGAGAGGATTCAAATACTTGGTCAATGCAATCAATCCACTGCTGACCGTAATCTCGAACCGATGATGATTTAACGTGTGGCACTTTATAGAGTGCATCGGCAGTCTTAGGTGGGCGCTTAGCAATACCGATAATTACCTCGTCACTCATAACCCATTTTTTAGGCTGGTTGTGCTCAATCGCAAACAGCTCACGCCACTCAGCTAAAGCATTCACTATTGCTAATTGCTTAGGTTTAAAGTTACGAATCCCCTTAACCTTGTTACCCGCCGAACTTGGATCAGGTTTGTAGAGGCTTTCATCTAACAGAGCTTCGCAATCAGCTTGAATGGCGGTTAACTGTTCGGCTGTTAACTGTTTAATCTGCTTTTCATACAGAGGCGCCAAATAACGCACATCATCTAAGGCGTATTCGATCTGTTCATTCGTCAGAGGACGAGCGTGCCAATTGGTACGCGTCTGTGATTTTGGTAACTTATGGCCTAATTCGGCTTCTACCACACGAGCAAATCCCGCAATATCACCGTGTTTAAAGAACACCGCTGCAATTTGAGTATCGTAAATAGAGACAGGCATTTTCTGCGCGAGTTGATACAATACTTCAATGTCCTGACGAGCCGAATGAAACACTTTAAGCAGGCCTGGTGCGGTGAGAAGATCAATCAGGCCTGTTAAAGAGCCGTTTTCTAAAATCGCTAACGGATCAATTAAAGTCGCTTGACCTAAGTTATCTTGAATCTGCACTAAGCTGAGTTCAGAAAAGTAAGTGTCGGTGCGCACGAACTCGGTATCAATGGCGATCCATTGAATCGCGTCATTGGTTAGCAACTGCTGACTAAATTGATTAAGTTCGGCTTCGGTAAGGATAGTAGTATGGGATGTTTTCTTCATTTAAGAAGTTTAAAATTTAGCTCGGTTGAGAGCAAGCACTATTGCAAGGAAATGGCGTGAAAAAGCAGAATATTCATATTTTAGGCATTGCGGGTACCTTTATGGGCGGCATCGCTCAAATTGCAAAGGCAATGGGACACGAGGTTTCTGGCTCGGACAGAGCGATCTATCCGCCAATGAGCACGCAACTCGAACAAGCCAATATTGCCGTTTCTGATGATCAAGATGTCAGTTTCCTAAAATGCGAACCCGATGCGGTGG
>JAYENR010000014.1:0-4240 GCA_034722175.1 Pseudomonadota bacterium
TGGATAGGTTAAATAATAGACCTAGAAAAACCAGAGGTGGTAAAACACCAAATGAATTATTTATGGGGCTGCAAGTTGATTTACTTGCAGCGTAATTTAGAAATTGCACTTATTACTTGAAAGCGCGGATTGTAATTAAATTAACTGACTACTTTATTGCCAGAGACCTCTTTCTGTTGCTCTCCACACGCCAGCTGAAGTCTTGCTGTTCGTTTTGATAGAGTATGTAGTTGTTTGAACCCATCAACTAACTGCATCTCATAACGGAATACATTGAGTCGAGATTCATTTGGTTGAAAACGTTTAATCTGATGAGTCAATGCCTCTTGCATTAAATGATCAATGGTCGGCTTAATCGCGATGACTTGCATGGCGACTTCAGAATCTTTTTTATAAATAGACAATAATGCATTTTCAATCGCTTTCCCGACCTCTGTTGTAAACTGACCCACTAAATTAAGCATGGTTTCACTTGGCTTAATCTCATCCTGCATCATCTCATGAACCACAGCTAAAATATTACTTTGAATAGCATCAAGCATAGATTCTAAGTTATTGACTACATTCATTAACTTCATATGCTCTTGCTGCTCTTCAGGCGTCATTTCTGACTGTCCAATTCGTCCTAGATAACTCAAAATTTGTCGTTGATAGGCTCGTAAACGATGAATAATCAGATCCTCTCTTGCCAGTTTCGCCATATTGGGTTTTGATATCATCATAATGGCACGACGATAAAAAAGCCCAAACTGTTTTTCATAAAGCTCAAGTTCGTAATTAACCGCCTGCAAAGCTAAACTAGGGTCACTCAATAAAGATTGATCTAAAAACTCAGGTTTAAACTCACCAACCACCCTCTCTTCAGATAGAACAGGAACAACTCTATTCACCACCCATAAAAACAGAGGAATAAAAGGCAAGAAAATAGCCAAACTAATAAGGTTAAAAATCGTATTGGCGTTAGCTATTTCACGAGGCGTATTGGCTGCAAGATCCGCCATAGTACTATTTTGAATGACTTCATGTGCCGAAATCATGATTGCGATATTTGATAGTTCGGGTATAAATGGTAACCATATTAATACCCCTAAAATATTAAATTGAACATGTATTAAAGCTGTTCTCAAGGCTTCTCTAGATTTGCCTATTGTGGCTAGCATCGCGGTAATAGTGGTACCAATATTTGCACCCATCGCCAAAGCAATTCCTGCGGGCAACGTTAAGAATCCATTACTCGCCATTACAATAATAATCGCAATGGTTGCTGAAGAAGATTGAACTAATGCCGTAAAAATTAGCCCAACCAAAATACCGTATAGAGGGTTCTGCATCTCTCGCATTAACTCTAAAAATGGCTCATAACTGCGTAAAGGCTCCATACCTTCACCCATTAGGTTCATCCCAAAAAAGATTAAACCTAAACCCATTATCAACTGCCCAACCGCCACTTTTTTACGTAAATTACTTACAAACTGAATCACAAACCCTATTGCGACCATCAATAGCGCAAAATGCGTTACTTTAAATGCGACAATTTGAGCGGTAACGGTTGTTCCTAGATTGGCTCCCATAATGACGCCTGCTGCCTGGCCTGCAGACATTAAACCTGCGGAAACAAAGCCGACGGCCAAGACACTGGTGACGGATGAGGATTGAATAACAGCTGTCACCCCTGCCCCAGTTAATGCACCCATTACACGGTTTGTAGTTAACTTAGCAAGCATCTCTTTCATGCGATCACCTGCAACCACCAATAGGCCTTTAATCATCTTCTCCATTCCGTACAGAAACAAAGACAAACCACCAAACAGCCACATCAACATTGTGAACCAGTCGAGTTGTTGGATTTTTTCATCAATTTGTGCATAAACAGAAAAAGGCGATATTGATAGAAACATCAATAATGTAAAAACAGAATAAAAACGATAACTAGGAGACTTCATACACAATCCTTAAAGATCAGTTGATTCCATCATAAACCATATGGCTATAAAGCAACACTTATGAGAAAGGACTAAGAGAATAAATAGGAAATAAACCATTAATCATATAATAAACTGATATTATCATTCACTTATATATTAAGATTAATTACTTATCATAATTTACTTTTTGGAATTTTAAATTTGTTTATATAAACAAGGATTTTACCGTGAAAAAATTAGCTATCGCTACGGCTATTGCAGTCACCACCTCTTTTGCTATTAACGCTTTAGCAGCGCCAGCGCCTAAAGATCCAAAACGTCATACACCTCAAGGTTTATATGTTGACTCCAAAGAAGCTTACGAAATGATGCAAAAAGACTCTAAAGTTATTCTTGTTGATGTTCGCACGCCTGAAGAGTGGCAATTTGTGGGTTATACCCCTATGGCTCAAATGATGATTCCGTCGGTTAAATTTGACTATACAGAAGACGAAGCAACAAACTTCAACGAAAAAAAGGGTCGCTATAGCTCTTATGTTAACTCTGACTTTGTTTCGCAGTTAGAAGATGAAGCAGCTGATCTTGATGTTGATGAAGCGTCAACTTACATTCTAATGTGTCGTTCTGGTGCCACACGTGCGCAACCTGCCGCTAAAATGCTTGATCAGTATGGTTATAAAAATGTCTATATTATGACTGATGGTTTTGAAGGTGGAAAACTTAAAAGCGGTGATAATAAAGGCTACCGTTTAAAATCGGGTTGGAAGTTTAATGGATTACCTTGGACTTATAAAATTAATAAAGACAGGGCCTATTTTTATTAATTGACCCTCTATTATCCGTTATAGCTTATAACTAGCCGCCTTTTGCATCAGTAACTGGCGGTTTTTTGTTTCACGTGAAACTTTTAAACTGGACAGGCCTGGTTGGATTAAAAATCTTAATTATTACTCTTCATAATTAACGAGTAGAATTAAATGAACAATTCTCTGTTTAACCACCATTTAAGGAGTCTTTATGACAACTTACAATGCACCTGGCATCTATATACAGAATAAAAACAGTTCACACCGATCAATCAAAGCCGTTTCAACCTCCACTGCCTGCTTTCTTGGGCAAGCGACTGAAGGTCCATTAAATGAATACATTTGCATTGCTTCTATTGCGGATTTCAATCTTCAATTTGGAGTCTTAAATACCCCTCTTGGGATAGCAGTTCAGCAGTTCTTTATACACGGTGGTTCAAGAACTTATATATGCCGTGTAGGACAATTAATTAACTTAAATGAATTGGATGATTTTTTTGACCCTAATAAAATCAGAGTTAAAACCCCTTTAACTGAAGATTACTTAACTCAGATTGAAGCTTTAAAACACTTAAAATTACTTCCAGATGAAGACATCAATATGCTTATTTTTCCAGAAATAACCTGGAATTCTACAGAGGAAAAAAGGATTATTCTTGCTGCAATAGAATACTGTGAACAAACAAAAAACTGTATGGTGATTTTTGATTTACCTCTTAATGTTGATATCACAAATTTAAGAGGGATTACCGAGCTTCAACTCCCAAGTACCTCTTATGCTGCTGTTTATCACCCTTATTTATCCATTCAAAACCCAAATTTTAGTTTAGAAAAAGCTCCATCCAATATTCCACAAACAATCAATATTCCAAACAGTTCATCAATAGCAGGATTATGGGCAAAAAATGACAATTCTCGGGGTGTTTGGAAAGCGCCTGCTGGCATAAATTATCCGTTAGTTAATCTCACCAATTTACAAGTTGATATATCTGAGTCACAACAAGCACTGCTTAACCCTGTTGGAATTAACTGTATTAGAAACCTTCCTAATCATGGACAGGTTGTTTGGGGGGCAAGAACCTTACTATCTGAGCTAAATTCAGAATTGCACTACATATCAGTAAGACGCACTTTAAATATGATTGAAACGAGTCTTATTAAAGGATTAAGTTGGACTGTATTTGAACCTAATACGGCTATCTTATGGAGTAATATTAGATCAAGAATCAGTGCTTTTTTAGCTGAACTGTTTAGAAATGGTGCATTTCAAGGTAGTAAAGCGAATGATGCCTACTTTATACAATGCGGCCTTGGTGAAACTATGACTCAAGCAGATATTGAGCAAGGTAATATAATCGTTATTGTTGGTGTTGCTATGATTAAGCCCGCTGAATTCAGTGTTATTAAGTCGCGCTTTCAAGTAATAAGTGCAATTTCTAAATTAAGCTGCAAGTAAATCAACTTGCAGCCCCATAAATAATTCATTGGGTGTTTTACCACCTCTGGTTT
>JAYENR010000015.1:0-4225 GCA_034722175.1 Pseudomonadota bacterium
TTTTGGTTCAGGTTTTGGTTCAGGTTTTGGTTCAGGTTTTGGTTCAGGTTTTGGTTCAGGTTTTGGTTCAGGTTTTGGTTCTGAAACTTGAAACATGGCTAAGGTAACAGGTACCGCTTTAAGCTCTGGTTCTTCAGGTTGTGGTTGGGTAAATAACCAGTAGCCACCCGCAAGCAGTGCAAGGTAAATTGCAAGGCTTATGATAAATGCTTGAGTGGAGCAGAGCTTAAAGAAACGCATTAAGAGGCGGGTTTGGCTTTAGTGAGGATAGTTAAATTGTTGAGTTGCTGCGCTTTTAATAGGTCAATTAAAGCGACAAACTGGCCAAAATCGGCACTTTTATCAACTTGAATAATGATGCTTTGTTCTTTTGATAGACTAGCTACTGTTCTTTGGATAGCGTCCAGGTTGGAATGTTCTTCGTTATAGAAAAAACGGTTGTTTGCATCAATATGAAACTTAATCGGCAACTCATCTTTGGGCGGAACATAGCTCTGCGTGCTTTCAGTTTCTGGAAGGTCAATGTTCAAGCTGTCTTTAACGATAAAAGTTGCAGTGAGTAGCACGATGGCGAGCAATACCAACATGACGTCAATTAAAGGGATAACGTTGATGGAGTCGAAACGTTTCATTTTGATAGGTCTTGTTGGGCTTTAAATTGAGCTTGAAGCACGTCAACACGACGCATTAAACCGTTGTAACTCATAATAGAAGGAATGGCGATGGCGATTCCACCTGCTGTCGCTTTAAGGGCGAGTGCCAATCCCGTCATAATCGCACCCGTATCAATGGTTTGTTGTTGCCCTAGGTCGTAAAAGGTAATTAAAATTCCGATAACCGTTCCCAAAAGACCTACATACGGCGCATTTGCACCCACAGTTGAAAGGGTGGTGAGGTTTTTGGTGGTGCTGACCTGCAACAGCTCGGCATGATTAAAGTCCGCAATATTCAGTTTACGGTAGAAAAACATACGTTCAAAGGTGATCCATAAAGCGATAAATCCCATTAGGCCTAGAATGCCAAATATCGTGATGTCTAAGTAGAGTTTGATCAGTTCCATAGTGGGTATTTTGCTCTTTTATTTTGGCGATTTTTGAGTGGATTTATTTGATTAACGCATCTGCGCAAAAGTGGCTACATAGTCTGCCAAATCAAACCCTTATTTGCAATGCTTAAGTGGTTAGAAAGTATGAAGTTTGAAGGGTATTGTTTGCAGTTTTTAACATTGATAGGTATATTACACGAAATTATTTTTATAGAAAAATACAACTAAGTATTTATTAGGAGTCTATTTATGAAGCGTCGTGATTTATTAAAGTCTGCGTTTGGATTGTCTGCCGGTTTGGTTGGAATGACTGCATTGAAGCCTTTGTATGCAAGTACAGATGATATGGCTTTTAAAGCAGATCCAATGTTTGATGTTGAACCAACTAAGGTAACAGATAACGTTTATTACTTTTTAGCTAAAGATCCTGAACCATCAGTTGAGAACCATGCTTTTTTCAATAATCCAGGTTTTGTGATTACGAGTGAAGGGGTGGTGGTTGTTGATACTGGTTCTTCTGTACAGATTGGTGAAATGCTGATTCGTCAGATTAAAAAAATTACTGATAAGCCTGTCGTTAAGATCATTAACACACACTATCACGGTGACCACTTTTTAGGAAACCATGCGTTTGTAGAAGCTTATCCAAATGTAGAGATCTATGCTCACCAAGCAACCATTGATAAAATCAAAGGTGGAGCGGGTGAATTCTGGTATGACTTTATGCAGCGTAATTCTGGTAACGGGATTACTGGTACCATCATTACGCCAGCGACTAAAACGTTTGCTGGTGGTGAAACAATGAAGGTCGGTGATACCACTTTTAAGATTCACCAGTTTGGTCAAGCTCATACTGAAGCGGATTTGATCGTTGAAGCCGTTGAAGATAGTGTTGCTTTCTTGGGTGATACTGCGATGCGTCGTGTTGCGAACATGGCTGATGGTTCTTTCCCTGGAACAATCGAAACGATGAAGAAAGCACGTGACCTGAAATGTGACCACTATATTTTAGGGCATGGCCCACATGATGGCGTTGCGATCTGTGATGATATGCAGACATTCTGTGAGAATATCTACAATAATGCAATGAAATACTACGATGAAGGTCTGTCTGACTTTGAGATGAAGCCTAAGATTATGGCGGAACCATTTATGAAAGACGTGGCTTCAAAGTGGCCTGGCTACGAACATACCATTGGGAACTTCATCTCTTTGGCGGTAGCGGAAGCAGAAGCGAACATGTTCTAAATCGTTTTATAAAGCGGTTTATATAAAAAAGCCGGAAGGTTCTTAATGAACCTTCCGGCTTTTTTAATGTCTAAAATTAGTCAAATCAAACTGACCAGGCCTGATCAGTTTAAATTGTGAAATTTAAGCGATAAAATCTAAGATTGCATCTAAACCACGATAGTTTAAGGCGGTATCTGCTTGTGCTTGAACCGTTGGTTTAGCGTGATAGGCGATGCTTAACCCCGCTTCTTGCATCATCATTAAGTCATTCGCACCGTCACCAACCGCAATGGTCTGTGCCATCATAATTTCTAATTCGTCACACAGCTCAATTAGGAAGTCTGCTTTGGCTTGTGCGCCAATAATTCCGCCTTCAACGGTTCCATTTAGTTCATGGTCGGTAACAGAAAGGGTGTTAGCGCGCGTGTAGTCAATCCCTAAACGTGTTTTTAAAAGTTCCGTAAAGAAGGTAAAACCACCTGAGACTAAGGCAAACTTAATGTCTTGGCTTTTTAAACCTTTCATCCAAGTCTCAGCACCAGGGTTCAATTCCAGACGGTCGTCGTAGACTTCTTGAAGGGCGGTGGTTTTTAAACCTTTTAATAGTGCCACACGTTCTGTTAATGACTCTTCAAAGTTAAGTTCCCCACGCATTGCAGCTTCAGTAATAGCAGCAACCTGTGGTTTAACGTTAATGTAATCGGCAATTTCATCCACACACTCAATACTAATTAAGGTTGAGTCCATATCGCTGATTACCAACTTAACGGCTTGTGCATCAAAATTTGCGGGTAAGACGTTAATATCCATTTCTAGCGCTTGGCTTAGCTCGCTTAACTCTGGACGAGCAGGTGCTTCTTCTACTTCGGCACGAAAATGGTTGTTAACAGAGGTCAATTTTCCGAATTTGCGCTCAAGTATTTTGCTTTGTTCAAAGTTAAGGGTGTTGGTGTGGATGATAATGGTGGCCATAAATAATTGGGTCCTGTTTATATGCTTGGCGGTGTGCCAGTTACAAGTTAATCTTCGTTAATGGGCACTATTTTAGTCTTTGCTAGAATATCCTGCAAAGATTGTTGTTGCGGCATAATAAATAAGCCAATCCAACCAATTAAGCATAATGGAACCAGAAAGATAAAACGTAAGTTTGCGTTGTAGCGAGTCATTAGATAACCATCTTCGCGAATGATTTTAAGTTTCCAAGTTCTTAGGCCAGGGGTTTGTCCTGCATGAATCCAGAAATAGCTTAAATAGAGGTAGGTGATGGCGATTAAATAGATCTGAAAACCTAAACTAGCCACTGGACTAGACTGTATGGCTTCACCCTGCCAGAGTACAAATGGAATGGCCGCGACAAACCAGACAGCACATAAAAGAATAAGATCATAAAACAGAGCGAAGATAATTTTAAATCGGTTCATTGTTTTGTGTCATTTATAATAGAAAGCAATATTGTACACGTTTAGATCCAGAGCTTTAAATGAAGTCATTAATGACTTTTACCTGTGGTGATGGGGTCTGATTAAAAACCTTACGGTTGTAACAAAAGATTAGAGTTAAAAAATGAATTTAGCAGCAGATGGTTTAGGCTTGCCTTGGTTGGTTGGCAGTTTATTGATTTGGGCAGGCCTGTTGATTTGGGCGTTTAAGACTGCACCTTGGTATAAGGTTCAGGATGATAAGGGCGCGCAGCATGTATTGTTGGCTGCTACCGTGATTGTGTTATTAATCTGGCAGTTTGGCGCAAGCTTAGGAGAGGGTATTACCTTTCACTTTTTAATGATGACCACTGTGACTCTCATGTTTGGCCCCCAGTTTGCGTTGATGGCAATGTCTTTAGCGATACTAGGAGTTACCTTTGAATCGGGATTAGGATTTTTATCTGTTGGAATCAATGCGGTTTTGATGGGGGTGATTCCGATCTTTATTACTTGGTGGATGGCACGTTGG
>JAYENR010000016.1:0-4203 GCA_034722175.1 Pseudomonadota bacterium
AAATAGGGCAGTAACTGTGGGTTGGGCTATGCTAGAGATAGTCATCTTGCTATTAATAGTAGGGTGGGTTGTGTGGATGGTAAAGCCACCAAAAAGGTAAAACGTAATATTAAAAACGCTTGAATGTCTAAATCACTAGACCTCCTAAGCATTTATAGGGTGATCGATTTAGAAAGCGTGCTGGCGAGGGAGCGAAGATTAGAGAGTAGAACTTTATCTTGGTTCGCTAATTGTTCTAGTAGGGTTTTCATACGACGTTTCAATGCATCTGTATCCTCCCCAAAGTGATTCACAAGTGTGCCGTCGAAAAGATCATAATATTCTAGAAAGTGGCGGTTTAGCTCGGCCGTTTTTGCTAGACGTTTCCGAATTTCATCATCGTGAATTCCGCGCGCCTTCTGAATTTCTAACATAGCGTCTGCTGGCGCATCGAAATAGAAGAAGATTACTTTGACTTTATTCCCATAATCTCGTTTTAGGCTTTGTATGGTTGTTATGTCGTTACAAATAATAAAGTGATGCCTGTTATTTTGAATCGCCTTATCAATCTGGCTCCGCTGAATACCATAGCGGTGTCCGTAGGTTTGATAAACGTAGTCAAAATCCTGATGGTTGAAGTTCTGATCGGAGATTAATTCAAGATCACCGAGCTTTCTTTCTGGACGGTCTGAAGTCTTAAAATGGACTGAATATTGGCCTCTGGAATGCTGTAGAAGTCGCATTAAAGTCGTTTTTCCTGAGCCAGACGTTCCAAAAATGACAATGATATAACTAGATTTCACCTTTGGTTTATACCCCCTTTATTCTTATCTCTTGGTCGGGAAAAGCCTTTGAGTTTAGCTCAACTGGCTTCTCTTTCCTAGATTGCACTTATTATCCAAATCTGCGAGTTAATACTTTAGCCATTATTAGATAAAAGGGGTCAACTTAGACTCAACTTGCAAGTGCAACACATTCAATCAGAATGTAGCAATGAACTATTATCATTTAAGTCCCGAAGAAAGGGCTGTCATTATGATCGAGTATCGACAAGGCATGTCGATTCGATCTATTGGAGCCCTATTAAACCGTTCAGCCTCAACTATATCTAGAGAGCTTAAACGTAATTTAACAGGGTCTACAGCCCATTATTGCGCAAGTAATGCTGGTCGTCGATACTCTCAGAAACGTAAACTCTGTGTGCGAGCAGAGAAGCTTATTATTAACTCGCCTTTATACAATAAAGTGAAAGCTTGGTTAGTGCACAAACAATGGTCTCCTGAACAAATATCTGGCACACTTAAACGTCTTTATCCTAACCAAAGTGATATGAACGTGAGTCACGAAACAATTTACTCCTGCATTTATGCTCACCCTAAAAGTGACTTGAAAAAAATGATGGTCAAATCATTACGGCGAAGTAAATCAAAGCGAGGTCCTCGCGGGTCTCCGAGCAGTAATTACAGTAGTATAAAAATGACTGACGATCAGCGGATTTACAATCGTCCAGAAGAAATAAATGAACGACAAATTCCTGGGCATTGGGAAGGCGACTTAATCATCGGTGCTCAAAATAAATCCTGTGTCGGCACTTTGGTTGAACGAAAAACAGGTTACTTAATTTTATGTAAAATGGAAAGTAAATCTGCTTTAAATGTAAGATCAGGATTTGAAAAACAGATGGAAAAGTTGCCTGATTTTTTAAGGTTGTCCATGACGTATGATCGAGGTGCGGAGATGGCTCAGCATCCAATTATGTCCAATAATTTGAATATAAAAATCTATTTTGCAGACCCTCATTCACCATGGCAAAGGGGATCAAATGAGAACATTAATAGCTTAATTCGACAGTACTTACCTAAAGGTGAAGACTTATCTCAGTACAGCCAAGACAATCTAAATGAAATTGCATGGTTACTGAATACGAGACCCCGTAAAAGGCATAACTTTCATACACCTCAAGAGTTGATAGATACAATCTTAGAGGATCACATTAACAGTGTTGCACTTGACTATTGAGTCTAAGCAAAGCCCTTTTTATGGGTAAGTTAGGTTTTACGTGGTCGACCACGATGCGTTTGGCCAACTTTTCGTCCCAGGGTAGACTCAATTTTTTCCTTAAAATAGTGCGTTCCAATAGGTGTGCCTGAAGCAGTTCCGCGTCTTATATCTTCCATCAAATCATCGGAAAGTATTTGGTTAAAGAGTTCAGCATAATACTGGCCACGAACCAACAAATTATCACTTAATTTAATAAATTCAGAATGCGGAGTAATCAAAAGGCTAGGTTCAGAAAGCGCATTGGCATGATAGCTTGAGAAAACGTAATTGTCTGGTGCTTGAACCATCCTTGCCCTCAGCGGATTTAGTTCAATATAACGCATACACGCTAGCAGATAATGCTCACTTTCAATCAAACTACTTTTAAAACGACCTTCCCACAAGCTGCCGCTAAAACCGTATTTTTTATTAACATAAGGCACATAGTGTCGACCCACAAACTGCATCACTTGGCTGATTGCATTATCAGTCGGTGCGGACATTAACAAATGCACATGATTGGTCATCAACACATAAGCGTGTAACGAAACTTGGTATTTATCTAATGCGTCACGGAGCTTATCCAGATAAAAATAATAATCCGTAGACTCAAAGAAAATAGGGTCACGATTACGCCCACGTTGTACAACATGGTTGGGGACGTCGGGTAAGAAAAATCTAGATTTACGAGGCATAAAACGATAATAGCTTAGGGCGGTAAATAAGTAAAGTTATTCACAAAAAAGGGCTTTGACCCCTTTATGTCAAAAAAGGGCTTTGACCCCTTTATGTCAGAACAAGTGCGTAGCCAGTTACGTCGTGAGGGGTATGCGTATTCTACTGAGAATAGTTATTGTGATTGGGTTAAACGGTTTGTGAGGTTTCATGGTTTTTTGGATAGAGAGTCCATGTTGATTGATGCGAGTTCTAAAGTTGAGCTGTTTTTAACTTTTTTGGCGTTGGAGAAAAATGTGGCACCGTCCACTCAAAATCAAGCTTTAAATGCGTTGGTGTACTGCTATAGCAAGGTTTTAAATGCACCTTTTACGGAAGTGAAAGCGAGTCGTTCGCGTAAAGAGCCACGAATTCCAGTCGTGTTAACTAAAGAAGAAGTCGCGCAAGTTTTGGCCATTATGGATGGTACGGCTGGTTTGATTGCTAAGTTACTCTATGCGGGTGGCTTGCGAATTACTGAGGCGACAAGGTTAAGAGTTCAGGATATTGATTTTGGTTTTAAGCAAATTACTGTTCGAGATGGTAAGGGTAAAAAAGACCGTGTGACGCCTTTGGCCAGTAATTTAATTCCGTTAATTGAAAACCAGTTGCAAAAGGTTAAAACGCTTCATCAACAAGATTTGGATAAGGGGTATGGGTCGGTGTATTTGCCGTTTGCTTTAGCTCAAAAGTACCCAAATGCAGATAAAGCGTTGGGTTGGCAGTATGTTTTTCCGAGTCGTAATTTGGCAAAAGACCCTCGCTCAGGTGTGATTCGCCGTCATCATATTGATCAATCTGTTGTGAACAAGGCAATTAAACGGGCGGTTAAGCAGTGCGACATTCATAAAAAAGTGAGTGCACATACTTTTAGACACTCCTTTGCAACTCACCTGTTGCAAACGGGGACGGATATTCGCACTATTCAGGCATTGTTAGGGCATGCGGATTTGCAAACTACGATGATTTATACCCATGTTTTAAAGCAGGGCGGTCAGGGTGTTGTGAGTCCGTTTGATAGTTTGTAACTGCTTGGTTTGCTTTTTAAAGTGTAAACTCGTTTAAATCTAACGGTTGGTTGGGGCGGTAGTGGTTGATTAGGGTGTTTGACCACATTTGCGCACGCTTTGGCAATCCATTTTCTAAATAGTGTTTTACTTGCTCATAAATCGCTTGTTTAAAGCTTTCTGATGGTTGGTTATTCAAGGCTAGATTATCGGCGCTAAAGTGAAATTCAAAGTTGGCTGATCGTGAAAAAATCCATTCTAAAGCTTGGGGTTTGACTTCGACTTTTTCAAAGTCAGCTTGTCTCTGTTCTGAACGACCATCCGGTTCGTACCAATAACCAAAGTCTTCTAGTAATCGGCGCTCTTTTCCTGCCACACACCAGTGAGCAATTTCATGCAAAGCACTGGCAAAAAAGCCGTGTGCGAAAATGATTCGGTGATGTGGGTTTTTAGAATCCGCCGG
>JAYENR010000017.1:0-4188 GCA_034722175.1 Pseudomonadota bacterium
GGTTGGTAAAGAAGTAACCTTGGAAATAGTTCGCACCCTTCTCTTTTAAAGCTTGATAGGACTCTTCAGTATCAACATCCGTGACAATCACTTTTAAGTTTTTATCTTGAAGAGCGCTAAACAACTCGGTCAACGCCCCATCAGCCATGTCTTCAACATTAAATTTAACTAATTTAGCGATCGACAATAACTTATTGTGCGCTTCGGTTGGTGAGTAATTTTTAACGGCGATTTGCACGCCTGCTTGAATCATCTCTTTAACAGCCGTTAATGCGGCTTTGTCTTTAAGCAGATCAATGTCCACTTCCACCATCAGTCTTGAAAGCGGTTCAATATTGGGCAGTAGGTCTAATTTCAATGCCGCTAAAGGGGCTTGATAAAAAACTGGCTTGCCGGCCGTTAAACTATCAAACCCAATATTCTCTTCAATGCCTGACCACAAGGAACGGATTTCGGTCTCCCATTCATTTGCCGATAACTCTTTACCCTCAATTGGCTCAACAGCTAACTGGTATGCAAAAAGAGTTTGTGCCGCATCGAGTACAGGCTGCTTGTTAAGTAGAAGGTTGTGGTGCATTGTTTAAATCCTATTTTTATTATTTACCAACCAAAACATAATGACATTGTCGTATCCGTCAGGTGATGTAACCACTCATCAGCTAAGTGAATTTATCGACAAATCCAATCTATTATAGGCAATCTTCACAAAAGAAAAACCCATATAAAGACATTTTATTAACTCCCGACATTTTAAGCAGTAAGACTTATAAATAAAGCCTTTTAGTACCTTTTTTATCGAAATATTGATAAATTACGCCTATGCACAATACTCAAACGATCCAAAAAACCATTACCACTCAACATCAAAACGCGATTGATGCCTTAACAGAGGTCTGTGACTTAAGCAAAGCCGAACTCAAATCCTGTTTCAGCAAAGGCGCGGTTTGGTTAACCTCAGGTAAACAAAAACCCTTACGCCTAAGACGAGTGAAAAAAACCTTAAAACTTGGAGATGTCATTGATCTGTATTACAACCCTTCGGTACTCAGCAAGCAGGTTACCGCCCCCACCTTAGTGTTAGACAAAACACAATACAGCATTTGGCTGAAACCACGCGGCATGTTGTCACAAGGCTCTAAATGGGGTGACTTTACTGCTTTGTATCGCTGGGTTGAGATGAATCATATTTTTGAGAACGAAAACCAATCTCGACAGGCCTGGTTAGTTCACCGTTTGGATAGAGCCACCGCCGGTTTACAAATGTTAGCACACAGTAAAAAGATGGCACAAACCCTGACTAAACTGTTTGAAAAACATCAGATAAAAAAACGTTATCAGGCGATGGTGCATGGCCAATTCCCTAAAGATCGCCAAACCTATCAAAATGAAATTGATTGCAAACCGGCAACCACCCACGTTGAATTAATTCAGTTTGATGCCACACTCAATGCTTCACAGGTTGAAGTGGAAATTGAGAGCGGGCGTAAACACCAAATTCGTAAACACCTCTCACAAGCTGGGTTTGCGATTGTTGGAGATCGACTTTATGGTGATGAAACCCTCGACCAGACAGTAAACCCAGAAAGACCAGATCTACAATTAACCGCCTATCGATTGCAGTTTGAATGCCCACTCACTTTAAGCCCGATTGACGTGCAACTCAGTGCCGACCAGTTGGACTTGATACCCTTAAATAGTTAGATCACCAAATGCAACGCCAATACCGTTTTCCGATAAAAGGCAGTTATTACTACTCGGCGGAGCGCGCATTTAAACAACAGCTTTTGACAGTTGGGCAAACTTTAACATTAGTTGCTGAACCGGATAATGCCTACGACCCCTACGCCATTCAAATCTGGTATCAAAGTGAAACCCCACCGATTCAAAGCAAACTGACTGAGCCATCCGGCTACCTAATTGGTTATGTACCACGCCAATTGGCCAAACTCTTGGTTCCCGTTTTTCAGCACCAACCAGACTACCAACTGACCTTAACTCGCGCAATAGCCAAAGGAAAGTTACTGCGTTTAGAGTGTGAACTCGCAGTGGAGCTCAGTCTATTACAGCATCTACAGTTTTTGCTGTGGAGTTTCTGGTTACGCCAGCAGCATAGTGTTCAGTTTTGGTTACGCGGCTCTTTTCATCGCTCACGTCATTCCCAATAAAAGTTGGGTTTGTTACAATCTCTGACATTACTTTAACCCCGTTTGAGTCTCTTTATGGAAAACACCGCCCCTAGCCTGCAACAATGTGCCCAACTGCTAAATGATTCCGGCGACTTTCAAGTCTTGTCCAGATTAAAGCCCTGCATGCAATTTCATGCCACTGCGCCAGAAAGTGTTCATAAAGTCTGTGTCATCGACACTGAAACCACCGGACTGGATACTGATGTCTGTGAAATCATAGAACTGGGTTATCAAATCATCGAATTTGATTCAAACGGCCTGTTCTACAAAGTATTAGCGGCACGTAATTATCTGCAAGAACCTCAAGGCGAGATCTCGGCTGAAGTCACTAAGGTGACAGGGCTGACTATGGAAGATGTAAAAGGCCATAGTATTCCCTGGCAAGAAGTGGAAAAAGAGTTGGCGGATGTGCAACTTTGCGTGGCTCACAATGCCAGTTTTGACCGCCCTGTGGTTGAGCGTTATTCAGAGGTGTTCGTTGATAAAATCTGGGGCTGTTCGGTCGCTCAAATTGATTGGTTAAACTTAGCCGATGTCGGTTCAAGAAGTCAGGAATTTTTATGTTGGAAAGTCGGTCAGTTTTATTACGGTGCTCACCGCGCCTTAGACGATGTGCAAGCTCTATCCGAACTGTTATCCATCCCTATCTCAGAACAACAACACCCCGCTTTTCACTATTTATTGCAAGCGGTTAGAGTCAGTAAATCTTTGATTAAAGCCACTGGTGCCCCGTTTGAGGTTAAAGATGCGTTACGCAGCCGGGGTTACCGTTGGAATGTCTCAGAACGCGTTTGGCAAAAAGTTTTGGACGACTCAAAAATGCAGGAAGAGCTAGCCTGGTTAATTGAGCACAATACTCCGAACCCTTCCATTACCAAACTTAAAGCCACCGATAGTTTTTCAGTTCGGGCGCGCTAGATCGCTCTATGACTAAATGTATTTCAAAAAAGCTGAGTTTATTTTCTTGTTTTTAGAAAGTAAACAGGCCTGTTGATATTTGTTTAAAAGTCGCGCTTGCCAACATTTCAATTTCAAAGCGAATTTATTTTATGGTTTAATGGAATCAGACTTGAGTGCGAAGCTGTACTTAAATTAATTTTTAAATACAAGAGCCTAAATCATGTCTGATTCAAACTGTTTAATCCAAATCTATGTACTAAAGCTGTTAGGTCACCAAGGCTTAACCTTTAAAGCTAAGCACAGGTGTCCAACTTACCTGGAAAATGTTGCGGAACACCTGCTCAACCTAAACAACTCAAATTTCATTGAGTATGACATCTATGCAAGTGATCAGTCCAATTTAGAAATGACTCAAAACTATTAATTTGTCAAAACAACGCTTTCTAAAACCCATTCTCTCTTCTGACCATACCTGCTGAGATTTAAAAACCTTTGTCACTTAAAAACAACTTATTACTTCAATAACTTATTCATTTAAGAAAACGGCTTTTTATCTATTTGTATCACTCTAAAAGTAGGACTATACTAAATACGTAACCTAACGTATTTATACCAAGAGGATAGTGAGATGGCAGAGATACTCGCAACCAATGTTCAAGAAATTCAAGAACTAAAAAACCTTTTAGCTAAGCAATTTCCAACACATCGTAAAGCGTACAGTGATCGTACTGCTTGGTTAATGGCTTGTTGCTCTGAATTAGCCTACGTTAAGTTTAATCCTTTATTACCCAAGCCTAAACAAAAAGCCTATTTCTTAAAACACATTGAGAAACTACTTGGTAAAAAGAAAAAATCAGCGGTGATCGAGCTGATTGAATTGCTCGGCTACGACCATGAAGAGGAACGACAAAAACTTGTTGCAGAGTTGCAACTACTGGATATGGAGCTGCTGGAAACCTACAGTGAAGAGACCACGCAAGCGATTCTCTTATCATACGGTGATTTTGTCATATTAGCCTTTCGTGGAACCGAACCTACTAGCGTAAAAGACATTCGTGCTGATGCGAAAGGCATAAAAACAAAGTGCGATACAGGTGGTTTT
>JAYENR010000018.1:0-4165 GCA_034722175.1 Pseudomonadota bacterium
GCTAATTGATTGCCTAATTTAACAAAGACCTCTTCACTTAACCCTTTTGATTTAAACTGGACGAGTTTGACACCACTTTCCAAGCTCTTTTGAAAGCGATTCAAGCAATCGACTTCATTCTCATAAGCGCCGACACTCATATAGTAATCTGGTAAATTCAATGCCATTAATATCCCATTATTCGCTTCAGGAAAATATTTATTTGCTAACTCTACAATCGGGCACCACTCTACTTTCTGACCTTCTAACCCTGTAGGTTCACCTTTAAACTGATCCGTTTGAAAAACCTGTAATCGAACCGATACTTTTTCATAATGCCAGGGAATCGTAATTAAAGGTTGCCAGGCCGAAGCTTCAACCCCCAACTCCTCCTTGAACTCTCGTATTAACGCCTGTTGAGCTGACTCATCCTGTTCAATTTTACCACCTGGAAACTCCCAATGATCGGCTAGGTGCTGATGCGACTGTCTTAAACTTAAACACACTTTATTGTCTTTTGTTAATAGACCAATTGCCACATCTACCCAAGGTTTTGACTCTAAATTTACTGACATTCATTCACTCTACGAGTTTAAGCTCTGATTTGACCAGGCCTGGTTAGTTTGAAAATTGCTTCTGATTATTTTAGCGAAAAGAGGAGTGCATATTGTAAAATACTACTTTGCATTTTAACTATGGATCGACCTCATTATGAGCCAGTATTGGAGCCCTATTGTTCACACTTTGACCCCTTATGTTCCGGGTGAACAACCTAAAGTGGACAATCTCATTAAACTCAACACCAATGAGAACCCTTACCCACCTTCTCCAAAAGCACTGCAAGCGATTGCCCAGGCAAATAACGAAAACTTAAAATTGTACCCTGATCCTAATGCAGAACAACTTAAACAAACTCTGGCGGATTACCACAACTTAACGATTGATCAGGTATTTGTCGGCAACGGTTCTGATGAGGTTTTGGCTCATGCCTTTCAAGGCTTATTAAAGCATGATAAGCCGTTACTGTTTCCAGACATCAGTTACAGTTTCTACCCTGTGTATTGCGGTTTATATGATATTGATTACAAATTAGTTCCACTGACCGATTCATTTGAGATTGATATTAATGATTATAAGCAACCCTGTGGGGCCATCATTTTTCCGAATCCAAATGCGCCAACGGGCCGTTTATTAGCATTAGAAGCCGTTGAAAAACTACTTCAAATGCAACCCGATGCAGTTATCGTGGTTGATGAAGCCTATATCGATTTTGGAGGGCAAACAGCCGCTACACTGGTTAATCAATATCCAAATTTATTGGTGACTCAAACCCTATCCAAGTCACGCTCTCTAGCAGGTATCCGTGTTGGCTTTGCATTAGGGCAAGCACACCTCATTGAAGCCTTAGAACGTGTTAAAAACAGTTTTAACTCTTATCCTTTAGATCGCTTAGCCATCCCAGCAGCAATTGCGGCTTTTGAAGATCAAGACTATTTTGAAACCACCTGTAATAAAATTATCGACTCTCGTGAGCAAGTAACCAAAACCATGCAATCGCTTGGCTTTGAAGTCTTGCCGTCAGCCGCTAACTTTATATTTGCTAAACATAGCTCACTGAATGCGGAACAGATTGCTCAACAGTTACGTGATCAAGCGATTATTGTACGTTACTTTAATAAACCTAAGATTGATCAATATCTGCGTATTACCATCGGGAATGATTATGAAAACGGTCGTTTGTGTGAAGTCTTAACTGAGATCGTCAATAAAGCTTAACTTATCCGCTTTATTCGTTAAATTTAAGACAATAAAAAAGGGATTCAAATTGAATCCCTTTTTTGGTTTTAGACTTTTAACCGCTGTTAACTTAAGAGCGGTACTCTGCATTAATTTTCACGTAATCATATGAGAAATCGGTTGTCCAAACCGTATCTGAAACGTCGCCACGATTCAATTTTATTTGAATTGTAATATCTTCTTGATTCATCACGGCTTGACCGGCTTCTTCCGTATAACTATCGGCACGACCACCATTTTTAACGATACAGACATCACCTAGATAGATCTCAATAGCATCAATATCTAAGTTCACAACGCCTGCACGACCCACCGCCGCCAAAATACGTCCCCAGTTCGGGTCTGAAGCAAATAGAGCCGTTTTTACCAGTGGCGACAAGGCTACGGTGTGTGCCACTTTTAAACACTCTTCGGTATCCACCCCACCTTCAACCACCACAGAGACAAACTTTGTTGCCCCCTCACCGTCGCGCACAATCATTTGTGCCAATTCAGTCATTACCTCAGTTACCACTTGAGCAAACTGCTTATATTCAGATGAATCAACCGAATCAATCGTTGGCATATCCGCTTGTTGAGTTGCAGTTAAGGTACAGGCATCATTGGTTGAAGTATCACCGTCTACCGTAATACGGTTAAAAGAGACATTCACGGCATCCGACAAACACTGCTGTAAACAGGCCTGGGTAATTCTGGCATCGGTGGCCGCAAACCCTAGCATGGTCGCCATATTAGGGTGAATCATTCCTGAGCCTTTGGAGATACCCGTAATGGTCACTGAGTGACCAGAAATATCAAACTGTCTGCTGACCTGTTTAGGCACTAAGTCAGTCGTCATAATACCATCACTCGCATCATTCCAAGCAGTCACAGATACATTGGCACAGGCCTGTGCAATTCCAAGCTGAATTTTGTCCATTGGTAAGTTCTCACCAATCACCCCAGTTGAAAATGGCAAAACTTGTTCTGGGGTATAACCCAGCTCATCGGCTAACCAAGCACAGCTTTGTAAAGCGTCTTTCATCCCTTGCTTGCCCGTTCCAGCATTGGCATTCCCACTGTTAATCAACAGAGCACGTGGTTGGGTTTTATCTAAATGTGTTTTAACAACCGTGACTGGTGCGGCACAAAATGCATTTTGAGTAAAGGTCGCTGCGGTAATAGAACCCTCAGCCATCTCCATCACAACCAAATCTGTATTGCCATTTTTCTTAATTTTGGCAGCGGTCGCCCCTAAATAAAAACCACTGACTGGGTGCATAATTGTTTGAGTTGCCATCAAGTTCATTCCTTAATCAAAATCTATAAAATCGTTTCCATAAATCATATCGCGAAACCATCAAACTTAAAATAAAAAACCCACCAAATGGTGGGCTTAAAATCGAGTAATGTGAAGATAAATTAAGTTATCTTACCGCAACACTGCTTATATTTTTTACCTGAGCCACAAGGACAAGGATCATTACGACCCACCTTTGGTGCTTCTCGACGGAAAGTGCTTTCGTCCGAACTCCCTTCCTGAGTTGGAGATGCTTGTGCCGCACCACCTTTGATTGCATCCGCAATACTCGCCGACGCTGGATGTGTGGCTTCCAACTGAGTTGGACGGTCATCTTGAGATTCAAAATCAGCCACATCCTGTGCGCCTTCAATTTGAACCAACGATAAGACCTTAATGGTTTCCAACATCACTGAGTCAAGGAAAGCACTGAACATCTCACCCGATTCACGACGGTACTCTTGGAACGGGTCTTTTTGGGCATAACCACGCAGGTGAATCCCACGACGCAAGTAATCCATCTCCGCTAAATGTTCACGCCACTGTTTATCAATAGTACGCAACAACACCTCTTTTTCAAAATGCAGTAAGGTTTCAGGGTTCACCACCGACATTTTTGTCTCATAGATCGCTTTCACTTCGGCGACTAGTTTCTCACGAAGTTTCTCTTCATAAAGGTCTTTGTCTTCATCTAACCACTGCTGAATCGGCAGCGCTGCTCCCAACTCCTCTTGAATGGCCTTCTCCAAACCAGGAATATCCCACTGTTCATCCAAAGAGCCTTGTGGCACATACATATCGGTAATCTGGTCAATCACACCTTCACGTAACCCATCAATGGTTTCAGTCACATCGTCTGTTTCCATTAACTCATTACGCTGTGCATACACCACTTTACGTTGCTGATTAGAAATATCATCAAACTTTAGAAGGTTGGCACGTTCATCCTGGTGCATACGTTCAACTTGTTTCTGAGCACGTTCAATCGATCTGGTGACATTTTGTGTTCTATGGCTTCATCCGCTTTCATACCTAAACGTTTCATCATTGACTTCACTTTATCTGAAGCAAAACGACGCATCAAATCATCATCCAAGGACAGATAGAAAC
>JAYENR010000019.1:0-4164 GCA_034722175.1 Pseudomonadota bacterium
GTGAGCTCTTTCAAGTATTAAGTATTGTCATTTTTGTACTATTAGTCAGTTTAGGATTAAAATATCGTAAATATCAGCCTGTTCTGACGATATTAGGTCCCATTATTTTAGCAATTGGTTTTACCTTATCTACCTTTGCTTTATTGGAAGTACCTTTAAGCATCTTTCACTTAATGAGCCTAATGCTTGTCGCTGCTATAGGGCTAGATTACAGTCTACTTTTTTTTCAAGGCGCACAACAAAGAGCGGTTACAAAACATTGGAACCATTCAGTGACAGTTGCTTTTTTTACAACAATCGGTTCTTTTGGGGTTCTCAGCGTAAGTCAATTAAGCCTTTTAAATGCCATCGGTTTAAGTGTATTAATAGGAGTTCTATGGGTCTATGGACTTGCCTGGTTGAGCACAAAAACCATACTAAATCAAGCGTTCAATAGGTACTAAGAAACCAACCGATATATCAAATTAACCATTTTTTTAGGATCACTAACAAATACATTATCTTGATTCCATACATATCCACTTAATACAGACACTACGGAACGTGTTACCTTGTCTGATTTATCCGAACTAAAAAGTATGGTTTGCAAACGACCGTCATACCAAGCGTTAACATATTCTCGAAATACATTTATACCTACCATCATATAATCAGCGTATTTCTCTTGCCAATCGACCACTTCACCTGAAAGCTCTTGAATAGTCAAATCTGCAGCCTTTGATCCTGATTCGAGAGCTAAAGTCACGCCTGAACTAAAAACAGGATCTAGAAATTCAGAAGCATTTCCTACTAAAACAAAATTTTTGTCAAATAATTTGCTTACTGCTGAAGAATAACCGTCTATACACCCAACTGTATTAATTTTAACGGCACTCTTATAACGTCTTGCCGCAGAAGGCGTGTTTTGAATAACATGATCAAAAAATTCAGACTCCGTCATATTAAACTGATTGAAATACTTTTCATCGCAGACGATTCCGGTTGATGTAACACCGTCATTAAATGGGATATTCCATATCCATGCCTGATTATCATCACATATATCAACAAAAATATAGCCATCCTGTTGCTCAGGCATTGGCCGCACATCACCTTTCATTCTGCAAAAAATTGCTTTTCGTACTGTCTGATCAGAGGGTTCGTCCAGATTCAACAACCTAGGCAAGACACGACCATAACCAGAAGCATCGATTACTTTTTTGCACTGGTATTTATTGATTTGACCTATTTTATTTCTAACCGTCACGATGCATGCATCAGCTTCAAAATGAATGACTTCTGCTTCAAATTCGACATTTACCCCCTTTTCCTGCGCATCTAGAAGCAATTCATGATCAAACACTTCCCTTTTTACCTGAAAAGAGCTGTTGAAAGATTCGCCTAAGTTATTTTTAAAATCAACAACTTCTACTTCATTAACAGCCTGAAAAGCCACGCCAGGCTTATACTGAAACCCAGCCTTTTCAATACGATCCAACATATTCGCATTATTTAATAAAAAGTTGCAACGGGGTAATAGCGACTCTCCGATAACAAAACGTGGAAAACGTGTTTTTTCAACCAATTTAACACTAAACCCTGCCTGAACTAGTTTTGCTGCCGCAATTGAACCCGCAGGGCCGCCGCCAATAATAAATACGTCATAACTTTGATCAATTGTCATTCTATTTTTAATCTTCAATAATTTTAGGAGAACGAGATAAGGATCTAACCAGGCCTGGTAAGTTCATACCTCTTTTAAGTAACTTTTTAGCCACCATTAAAGTAATCTGAGTAATATCAAAACCAGCACGAAAATGACTGGCCCTGCGGTCTTCTGCATAAACGGTATCAATAGGAATAAATGCAAAGTCATAGCCCACATGAGCTGCATCTATAAGTACTTCACTTTCAAATACAAAGCCGGATTTATTTTGATATGGAAACGGTAGGCTTCTAAGCAAACTGGCCGGATATAAACGGAAACCTGATTGACTATCTGCTATAGAAACCCCTGCAGCCCAACTGACCCAAAAATCAGCGATACCGTTAGCAATCCTTCTAGACTTAGGAGCATTCTGCCTATCTTTTAGCCGAGATGCGATACAAAGATCCTGATGATTGTAATTAAAATGTTTAAGTAACTTAGGAATATCATATGGGTTATGCTGAGCATCACCATCCAAAGTAATGACACAGTCTATATCGTAAGCTAAAGCCTTTTCAAAACCAGCCTGTAAAGCCTTTGCTTTGCCGCCATTAATAGGCAGGTCTACTAAAACTGCATCCGTTTGCTTTACCAATACTGCCGTATCATCTATCGAAGCATCATTAACCACAATCACTAATGAAGTCTGCGATAAGGCCTCTTCTACCACCTTAGTAATCGTTAAGGTTTCATTGTAAGCGGGTATTACAATTGCAAAATTTTTTACCTTCATAATTACTACTACCCCTTATGAAAAATCTGAAGTATACGTCATTATTTCACTTTAAAGAAATTAACTTACTCGCTCCACTAAACGTTGATTTCTTAAAAGCTTACTTAAGAAACGGCCGGTCAAATACCAATTCAAAAACACCCCCTCAATAAAAAGTTTTAATAGGTTATGTCTTGTTAATTCGAATTCTTTTTCTGCAGGCATATAAACCGTTTTATACCCCATATTGTCTGCCATTATGGAGCAACGTAACAAGTGATAGCGGTTGCTTATTATGCCAACTTGTAACGGTAAATTCAGTTTATTCAGGAAGGCGCGAGTCTCTCTAAGGTTTTCAAGCGTGTTTTTTGAAGTATCTTCTAACAAAAGTTGGCATTTGATCAATTCCATTCTCTGCTGACTCATGCCCTTAGATTCGAGGTACATTTTTCCAGCACATGCTTCACTCACCACATTACCCGGACTTATGCCTCCTTGAATAATTAAATGCGTAGGCGTTGTTATAGAAAACCAGTCATTGACAGCATTCAACCTTTGGCGGTACTCCTCATCTAGCTGGTCGTATTTTAGTTTCTTCCCGAAAAGAATCCAAGTCTTATACTGAAACGACTGCTGTGATTTTTTGGCAACCTGATAAACCTTAAAAGTTTGCCAAAACCAAGCCAGCCCCAAAGTAAATAGAATCCACAAAAAAGAAAGGGACAGCATTATTAAGCTGTCCCAATCTAGGTTTTCTAATTTTTCTTTTAAATAGAGTGGCAAGTTACTGCTGAATAAGCTGAACTTGAATTGCTCTGTTTAAATTCTGAATCCAACCATTATAATTTTTATGAATTGTTTGAGCTTCAGCATCATACTTTAAGTTCTCACTCGCCTTATACAATAAGCTGTACTCTTTTTCAGAATAAGGAATTGTGATTTGTGCAACGTGCTTTCTAAGTAACAAAGTACCTTGAAGCGTTCCCCCATCAACTTCTTTAATCATCCAGCCCAATCCTGAACCAGCAATATTAATGGCTTTTTTGACCTGTTCTGTAGATTTTATATTTGTTGGCACAGGGCTAGACTCTACGTTCTTTACTGGTGTTGCGCCACAAGCGGTTAATAGCAGAGTAGCCGTCATTAAAGTTGTAATAAAGCCAATTTTTTTTCAAAAAATTTGTCATCTCATCTCTCCAGTTTTTTTGTACTTATTCCCCACAATAAAATTATTGGGGGTATCTAGGAACTATCTTAAAGGTTCCCTAATCGTGCGCCATTCACAGGATTTGCTAGCCAGAATACCGTGTCACTTGCATTGGCTTCAACCGTTCTTCCTAATACAGAACAAGATCCCTTGAACCCAGCACCAAAGCCACCGCCGGAGGCACGTCCTGCATCGGCTTCAGAAACAACCTTGCCATCTTTATAAAGTGTTAGATGAACCTGTGTGTATTTTCTATGGCCGATAAAAGCATTTCCAGAGTTAATGATTTGAGTATATTTAACATCTAAATTATAGCCTTTTGCCTGCGTGTCTAAAGTAGACACTTTATTGACCTGAACCCCTTTTTTTTCTGCGATACTCGTCAACAGGTCAGGAAACTGTGTTAATAAAGAACACTCACTTAATGCAACCTGGTCAAGCGGACCACCTTGCGCAAGCCCTGCAGATTGTTGAATATTCAAACTAGAAATATTAATTCCTGTATCAACTTTACTCACCGGCTTTACGTTACTATTTCCACCACAGCCAGCTAAAACC
>JAYENR010000020.1:0-4155 GCA_034722175.1 Pseudomonadota bacterium
TAAAATGAGCATGATCTGCAATTCTAGAGATCGCCGTGGTCGGTCTTCTCAAAGGCTGCTGATTAGATATCCACCAGGTGGTATAACCCGCCTTTTTAAAGGCTCCAATCAAACTGATCGCTTTCGGTTCCGGAAGTCGATTCTTCAAATCCGCTTCGGTTCAGGTTACCGATAAGGATGGACGCGTCTGCGCAAACGGAGAAATCACATTATCAAATGCGATAATGTCATCTTTATACTCCATTAAACGTGGGGTGGTATCGCGACTATAGCCATACACCGCCATATGGTTGCGATTCAATGACTCGCCGACCACCACAATATAGGTCTGCTGTTGTTCGGTGCTTTTTTCCGCCGTAAATGGCTTATTTAGATACAAATTTTTTCGTCGTTCAATCGCTTTATCCAAGCCCTCTTGATTTTGCACATAATCAATGGCCACCCCGGTAAAACCGGGAATCGTATCAAAAGTTCGGCCACGCTGATTAATCTGCTGCAGCGCCACAAACACCATAATAATTCCCAGTGCCAGTAATACCTTCTCACGTCTTCTGGTCGCCGCTTTAAACAGAATCTTCTTTAATGAAAAATAGGCGATCAACCAATACACCAGCAGAATCGACACATTCTCAAACGAGGCATAAGCAATTAAAAACTCCCAGCCTTCATGCATATCGGTCTGTGCCATTGCGTCAAAAGAGGCACTGGTAAAGACACCGCTAAAAGTCACCGCATAGAGAATATCCAAACTGCCGGAGACCGCAAACAGAAACATCACCCCTAATAACAGACGCTGTAGCCAAGTATGTCTAAATAGATACGCCAGACCGCCAATCAAAATCAACCAGCCTAAACGCGCATTCAACTCCGAGCTTCTAATAAACTCCGAATAGCCATACATAATTAATAGCGGAAAAAACAGTATAAAAAGCGCTGACCACCAATGGGATTGAGCCAATTTAGACACGAACCTACCTTTTTAGATATTACAATTTTATTACAAAAACTGATTTTATCATTTCACTACTGTAAAAAGGTAAAATAGCGTGTTTAAATCATACGTCAAAACAGACAAAATCACATGAAACAGTTAGACACCCTCTGGGGACGCACTAAAGCCCATCTTCAAGCCTGGTTTGTGGATCACGAAATACTGCGTGTGCTGTACCGAAACTTCTATAAAATTTCGGACAACGCCTATCGCAGCAACCACCCGTCACCGCTATTCATTAAAAAGTTACACCAGCGATATGGAATAAAAACCATTATCAGCCTCAGAAGAGCGGATGAGACCGGCCAGTACAAACTGGAAAAAGAGGCGTGCGATAAATACGGCATTACCCTGATTAATCATCCGATGTCGTCACGCTCGCTGCCGGATGTCGACAAAGTACTGCAAGCTAAACAGATTCTTAAACAGGCCGAATACCCGATTCTGATTCACTGTAAATCGGGTGCCGATCGTGCCGGTTTAATGAGTGTTTTCTACGAACTGTTTATAGAGAATAAGCCGATTGAAGAGGCCTTAAAACAGCTAAGCATGAAATACGGTCACTTCCGATGGGCAGAAACTGGCAAGCTTGATTATTTTTTCGACAGCTTTTTAGCCTTCAAAAAAGACAACCCAGATGTCGAACTTCTGGACTGGCTGGAAAACCACTACGACAAACCCAAGCTAAATAGCGAATTCCACAGCTCAGGCTGGGCCAACATTGTGGTCAATAAAATTCTAAGACGAGAGTAATCATGCTTGATCGTAAAACATTAGCTCTTTACCGCCGATTACTCAAATACATAATGCCATTTAAAGGCATGATTGCGATTACCATATTGGCTCTTTTAACCATTGCTGCCATGGAACCAGCAACAGCGATGGTTCTAAAAGAATTAGTAGATGAAAGTCTAATCGCTAAGAATCCAGACTCTTTTGTTATGATGCCTCTGTTATTAGCGGGCGTATTCATTATTAAGGGTGTCGCTGAATACTTCAGTAAAGTTTTTAGTCAGTGGATTGCTCAAAAAGCAGTATTGGCGATTCGTGCGGACATGTATCACAAAATGCAACATCTGCCGTTTGCAGTATTTCAAAGTTATGGCACAGGTAAACTGATGTCCAAAATCACCTATGATGTCCCGCAAGCCAGCAACGCCCTATCTACTGCTTGGGTAATATTGATTCGTGACACCCTAACCATTATCGCCTTAGTAGCCTACCTACTTTACATATCTTGGCAATTAACATTAATGATGCTTATTGTAGGCCCGATTGTGGCCTTTATTATTGATAAAGCCAGTAAGTTAATGCGTCATTCCAGTAAAGCCATGCAACAGAACATGGGGCAACTGACTGAAAGGTTAGAAGAGAGTTTAACGGGCCATCAAGACATCAAAATCTACGGTGCGGAACAGTATGAACAAAAACGTTTTCAAAACACCGCTACCGAACTGTTAAATAACTCAATGCAAGTCACAAAAGTATCAGCACTTAATGTGCCTTTAGTCCAAGTTTTAGCTGCCATTGCATTAGCTGGCGTAGTTTATGTGGCGATGCAAATGTCAGCACAAGACCTGTTTACTCCTGGAGAACTTCTGGCCTACATCACAGCGATGGCTTTGACTTTTGAGCCTATTCGCCGTTTAACCAGCATTAACGAAACCGTACAAAAAGGCATGGCTGCATCTGAAAGTATCTTTGAGTTGCTTGACCAACCAAGCGAACTCAATCAGGGTAAAACTACCTTACCAGCTATAAAAGGGTCGTTGATTTTTGAGAACGTCAACTTCAGCTACCCCAGCAGTAAACATTCTGCTTTAGAAAACTTTAATCTAACAATTCCAGCTGGGCAAACCACTGCTTTAGTGGGTCAGTCTGGAAGTGGCAAATCTACACTGGTCAATCTGATTACTCGATTTTACGATGTGTCTTCCGGTCAAATCAGTTTAGATGGTGAAAACATTCAAGAATTAGAGCGTACCTTTTTAAGACAACAAATCGCTTTAGTAAGTCAAAAGGTCACTCTGTTTGATGATACTGTCGCTGCCAATATCGCTTATGGTCAAGACACCGTCAATCGAGATGAAATTATCGCCGCCGCAAAGGCCGCTCACGCTTGGGAATTTATTGAAAAGCTACCTGCTGGGCTAGACACTAATATCGGTGAAAATGGTAATTTACTCTCTGGTGGACAACGCCAACGAATTGCGATCGCCCGTGCCTTTCTAAAAAATGCCCCTGTTCTGATTTTTGACGAGGCTACCTCAGCTTTAGACAACCAAAGCGAACTAATGATTCAACAAGCGATGGAAACCTTAAAACAGAACCGCACAGTGATTGTCATTGCTCACCGCTTAAGCACCATTGAAAATGCCGACAGAATCGTAGTGATGGAGCACGGAAAACTAGCTGAACAAGGCAACCATGCATCTTTATTGAAAGAAAAAGGTATATACGCTCAACTCTATAACCAAGGGCAAGAGTTTGATGAGTAAACGCAACAAGCCAAAACACGCCCCCCCTTTTCAAAACCGTTTTTACCACCCTCGATTTTGGGGAATTTGGTTAGGGTTTGGCCTGTTGCGCCTGCTTGCTTTTATTCCTTACAATTTGAAATTCACCATCGGCAAAGGGCTAGGCAAACTACTTTATCTTCTGGCTGGAAAACGCCGAAGACTGGTACAAGCCAATTTAGAGCTGTGTTTTCCAGAAAAACCGCTGAACGAACGCCAAGGGTTAGCCAAAAGCCACTTTGAATCGCTTGGCATTGCCTTAATGGAGATGGCGATTGTCTGGTGGGGCGACCACAAAAATAATCACGACCAAGCCTTTGAACGCAATATCGTGCGTTTTATTGGTGAAGAGAATCTCAAACAAGCACAACAAAACGGCAAAGGCGCTCTGATACTAGCGCCGCACTTCACCACCTTAGAGTTAACAGGCCTGTTCGTTTCTTTTTTAACCAATTACCACGCAGTTTACCGCCCGCATGACAATCCGTTTATGGACTACATCATCGCCAAAGGCCGTTCAATTCAATTTAGCAATGGCGATACCGTACAACCCGTCTCGAATAGCAACACCCGCTTAATGCTAAAAACCCTCAAAGCGGGCAACAGCATGACCTTTCTACCCGATCAAAAATACCGCGCCAAAGGCCA
>JAYENR010000021.1:0-25251 GCA_034722175.1 Pseudomonadota bacterium
GAGGTCTTAATCTGTTCATCTAGATCCAATTGGTCTTGGGCCTGCTAACAAGATCTCTCTATCCCTTTACTAAGCGTCCTTAATAAATTCTCCATACCTGGAGAACACTTTCAACATATAAGGCCTGTTCAGTTTTATTCAAGCTTTTTGCAAACATTGGGTTTAAAACTTACGTTATGATGATTCTACCTAATTTAATCAGGTTGAAATAAGAAGTACGTTAAGGAGTGGAGCGTGGAGTTTTTAGGATTTGTTGGAACGGTTTCAATGTTGGTGGTGATCTATCTGTTTTTGGCGGTCAAAATAGTGCCGCAAGCCGAGAAATGGGTATTTGAACGTTTAGGTAAATATCATCGTACCTTGGGTGCGGGGGTGAATTTTGTTGTGCCGTTTATCGATCAGCGTCGCTCACGTTACAGTACACAAGAACAGATTATTGATGTCCCACGTCAAGCTGTTATCACTAAAGATAACGTCAGTATTCAGATTGATGCGGTGGTCTTTATTCGTATTAACGATGCGAAACAGGCCACCTATGAAATTCAAGATTTAAAGCTTGCGATTGCCCAGTTGGCACAAACTACTTTGCGTGCTGAAATCGGGCGTTTGGAGTTGGATGAAACCTTAAGTTCTCGTGCCGATTTAAACGCAACCTTATTGGTGGCGTTAGATGCCGCCAGTGCGACTTGGGGTGCGAAGGTCACGCGTGTGGAGGTTGCTGATATAGCCGTACCGCAGGCCGTTCAAACTGCGATGGAACTGCAAATGGAAGCGGAACGTCGCCGTCGTGCTACCGAAACTGAAGCCGAAGGGGATAAAAACGCCCTGATTATGCAGGCAGAAGGGGAGCGTCAGCAGGCCTTTAAACAGGCGGAAGCGGTGGAACGCATGGCGGATGCGCATAAATATGAAAAAGAGCAGCTGGCGATGGGTGAGCAACGAGCGATGGAAGTGATTAACCAGGCGATGGAGAGCAATAAAGATGCGGCCAGTTTCTTGTTAGCGAAAGATCGCATTGCCGCATTCTCGGAGTTAGCGGGCAGTGATTCCGCAAACAAAGTAGTGGTGCCAGTCGAAACCTCAGAGATGGTCGGCTCGTTAACCGCATTTGCCAGTCTATTGGGTCAGTCGAACACCCCAGTCAAATAGTGGTTAGGAGTTATTAATGGAAAATATGTTACCGATTATTCCAGCTTGGGTTATGTTGACCATCGGCATGGCGCTGCTTGGTATTGAGTTATTGATTGGCTCGTTTGTGGTGATGTTTTTTGGCATCGCGTTTATTTTAGTCGGTGGGGCAGGATTCTTTTTCGAGTGGTCATCGGGTGAGATTCAACTGCTCGTGACCGTGCTGTTAGGTGGTATTTTGACCTTTGCTTTGCGTGGCCTGTTAATGAAAGGCATGGATAAAGAGGACCTGCCGTTAGAGACTATGCAAACGGGGGATTCAGGTGAGGTGGTGAATCACGGCGGTGAATTGCGTGTGATGTATAAAGGCACGACTTGGACGTTTAAAAACTTAGAGAGCAGTGAGTTGAGTGCGGGTGAGGAAGTGATTGTTGAATCGTTAAAAAATAATGTCGCCTACGTCAAAAAACAGACTTAGATATGTGCCTCATACATATTCAAGTAAAAAACCGAGTCAAGCTTATCAGGCTAGCTCGGTTTTTTATTTCACTATTTGTTAACTAACTTTGTACTTTTATCAAGCGTAAACTCGGAAACCGCACGGTTTAATTTATCGCTTTCTTGACTCAGCGTTTGGGCAGAAGCGGAGGTTTCTTCTACTAAAGCCGCGTTTTGCTGTGTGGTTTGGTCAATGGAAGAAATAGCCTGATTAATTTGTTCCACTCCTTGTTTTTGTTCATGAGAGGCCCCAGCAATTTCGCTGACAACATTACTGACCTTTTGAATAGAGTCGTTAATCTCCGATAGAGATTGACTGGTCTGTTCAATTTTCTCGGAACCATTTTTTATGCTTCTAGAAGTGCTTTCAATCAAGCCTTTGATGTCTTTGGCTGCATCGGCCGATTTCCCGGCTAAGTTGCGAACTTCACCTGCAACGACGGCAAAACCTCGTCCATGTTCGCCGGCACGTGCTGCCTCTACGGCCGCATTTAAAGCAAGCAAATTAGTTTGGAAAGCAATGCTATCAATCAAACCGATAATCTCTTCAATTTTCTGACTGGAAGCTTCAATTTCGGTGATGGCATGAATGCTTTCCTGCATGACGACTTGACCGCTTTGCGCTTGTTGTCGTGCGGCTGTCGAAAGTTCATCAGCCATATTGGCATTATCGGTATTGTGCTTAATGGTTGACGTGAGCTCTTCCATAGAGGCCGCCGTCTCTTCCAGTGAAGCCGCTTGGTTTTGTGTTCGGTCATTTAAGTCCATACTGCTTGAAGCCACTTCTTGACTGGCAGAATTGACCATTTTTGCGGCACTATTGACTTGTTCTAATACTCGGTTCAATTGTTCTTTGCTTTGATTATAAGCTTCTTTGAGTTTATTCAACTCCCCTTGATATTGACCGTCAACCGTTACAGTTAAGTTCCCGTGGCTCATGGTAACGATGGCCTGAATGATCTCATTCATCGCCGTTTCTAGTTGCTCAACCGACTGGTTGGTATTGTTTTTTAGGGTTTGCAGATCGCCTCTTAAGTCGGTCTGGATACGCGCACTAAAGTCGCCGATACTCAGTTGATGAATAACATGCCCAAGTTCGCTGATGGCCATATCCATTGACTGCATGGCATGATCAACATTAGTGCGGAACTCTCCTTCTATATTTTTATTCATACGTGCTTTAAAATCGCCATCGCTGATGGCATTCATAATCGCGTTTAAGGCGTTCATGGTATTGTCGACACTCTCGGCAGAGGCATTGACGTTATTTTTTAAGGTTTCCAAATCGCCGACTAATTCATTGTCGATTCGACTATTGAAATGGCCTTTGGCAATATTATTCATGGTTTGGTTCACATCGGATAACGCACCGGATGTTTTGCTTAACAGGGTATTAAACGCTTCAGCAGCTTGACCGACTTCGTCTTTAGAAGAAATTGCCGCCTGTTGCGAAAAATCAAAGTTTTGACTGACTTCATTCATTTTGTGGGTTAAGCGAACAATGGGGGAAGAGAGCGAAGAGGCGAGCCACCAGCCTAAGCCAATAATAATAGCCAGTATAATGACGGCAGTGATCATAGTCAGATTTTGCAATGAGTAGATCGCCTCAAAGGCTTCTACCTCATCAATTTCAACCATAATCGCCCATTGGTTTTCACCGAAATTAACGGGCGTGTAAACTGATAAAACGGAGTTGCCGTTGTAATCAGTAATAATCTCTGAACCAGTTTCACCTTGAATGGCTGCAACAGAAGCCTCCGTATTGACCTTACCTTTTTCAGGATTGCGATAGGAAGCACTGACTGAGTGATTTTCAGGGTCAAGATAAGAGTCGGAGCGCATTAATTGATCGGCACCCACCAAATAGGTTTCACCTGTTTCCCCCATGCCGGATCGATCAGACATAATAGCGGTAATATTTGCCAGTGGTAGTTGGAAAATTAAGGTCGCTACACGTTGACCGTCTTGCATAATGGGTGTTGCGGCAAAGCCGGCAGGTGCGTTGTACGAGGGGGTATATAACTTTAAGTCCGTAATATGTATCTCGCCTTCTTTAAGTGTTTGAGCTTGTTTAAAGGAGTCGGCTAAAGGGCTGTTTTTCCATGGGCCTTGAGTTAATGAGGTGGCAAAATCCAGTTCTTTAAAGACCGAGTAAACGACTTCACCCTGATTGTTGACTAAGAAGATATCGTAATAGCCGAACTTGTTTGAAAACTGGTCAAACCAAGGGTGATATAGCCTATGAAATTGGCTATAACGGGACGCATCGTTAGATTTTATAAGTTGATTTTTACTGCCTAGAGGGTGCTTGTTATCGGCAATGTACATATATTGTAAACTAGTGGCTTGCGTAGAAAGTTGTGCAAATGATGACACCTGGAACTCGGTGCTATTTTGTGTTTGGTACTCTTTACCAAAACCGTTTTGCCAGTAGTCCTTGACGGCTAGTTTTTGTGTTCCACGGTCTTGTTCAGTAATTAATGTGTCTTGTTCAAATGAACGAAAAACCTGATTAAAATCCGTTGCTGCTGAAATGACCGTATTATTGGTTGCTGTGGTAATAAGTTGGTTTTCAACCGTGTGAAAATAACGTTCCAGCGCGGCTTTTTTAATATCTCTTGCCGCTTCCAGTTTGGAAAAAGCTTGTTCCGTTAAAGCGGTTTTAGCGCTGTCAGTTGCTTCATATGCAATGAATGCAAAGGGGATAATGCCAATCAATAACATGGCACCCATGATTTTTTGTTTGATACTGAGTTTAGAAAACATTACACCTTCCTTTGGAAGTAAACGTCGATTGTGATCGGTAAAAAAATAGAATTTTAAAGTTTAAAGAAGCAGGTTCTGTTCCATAAAGTAACCCTGAATTGAAAATCATTATAGGAAAAATTGCGAACTGTATTAATCAGTGTTTTTTATGGGGTAATTATGTCTTGTCTTTGAAGGCGCTGTAGCGGAGGTTGGGTTTGTTGGGAAAGGTTCAGCTAAAGCTCGTTTAATGAGCTCCGGCCAGTTTAAAAGGGAATCGCTTTGTTTATTTAGCTTAACTGTTTAGTCTGATTAGAAAATTCATCTAAAGAGATTTCCACCAGGCCTGCTCGGTCTCGATTTGGGCCTTTAATGACCTCTTGTGCTGCCCAAGCGTGGCCATGAACGACCTCATAGGTTGCCGGAATTTTACCTTCTGAACGTAGGGTTTCATAGGCTTCCAACATATTATGAAAACGCTGCTTACCCATTAAGCCTTTGCTGCGATTTAGGCTGGCATTGGTCGCCCCAATCGCTTTTAAGTCTTTAAGCACGCCCATCGGTTTATCGTAGGTCAGAGTGAAGTGTTCAACATCCATCACCGGTTGACCAAAGCCATTTCGAATTAGGGCATCGCCAATATCGTGCATATCGACAAACTGATTCACATGCGCATCATGGCCATCGGCGATCGCCCACGCTTGCTTAAGTTCTTTGAGGGTATCTGGCCCAAATGTTGTGAACATAATTAAACCTTCGGGGCGTAATACACGACGAAACTCTTCGAATACACGGTCTAGATCATCGCACCACTGCAACATTAAATTGCTGACAATTAAGTCCACACAGTTGTCTTTTATGGGCAATGAGTAGGCATCGGCATTCAGTGCGGTTGCGGCCTCTGTTTGCCAGATAGATTGTGGTAACCAGTTGAATTTAGACTTTTTTAATCGCTCACTGGCTTGTTTTAACATCTCCAAAGAGAGGTCGATGGCAAACAGTTGGGCTTGTGGATAACGCTGTATAACCTTTTCCGTTAACAAGCCGGTTCCCGCTCCAATGTCCACCACCACCTTGGGTTCTATGGTGGTCAGTTCCAAGCGTTCATCTACACGTTCTGCAACGGTCTTTTGTAAAATGGCGGCTTCATCATAGCTCGGTGCGGCATGGCTAAAGTGCTGCTTAATATGAGAACGATTAACTGGCGGGGATGAAATTTTGCTTGGGTCTGACATAGGGGTCTATTGTTTATTTATAAATTGAAGCAGGGTGTTGGCCGTCTCTTCTGGGTGGGAAAAAAATGGCATATGGGCCGCTCCTTGCACAAGGCCTATTTCGGCTTGAGGCTGTATTGTACTGAATTCTTCTACAAATTCCTTTGGAATCAGGGGATCGTTCTCTCCAAGTAGCCATAAAACGGGTCGTTTTAGCTGCTCTAATTCCTGTCGATTATCCATCTCTTGTAAAAGTTGCAAGCCTTGAGAGAGGCTACTGACTTTAGGTAGTTTGCGCTGCTTCATCTGTGAAATGAATAGTTTAATCAGTTGGCGGGCGCCGTCTGACCCTTGTATTTGTAGTTTCCAGAAGTGCGTTAGGGTGGCAGCGGTGTCTTTGCTCAGTGCTTGCATAAAGTCGGTCATGAGTTCAGGTTGTACCGCCCAATGCCAATCTTTTGCTTGGATAAATCTGGGGGTGGAGGCTAAGCAAGTGAGGCTTTTTACTTTTTCAGGCACTTGAATAGCAATTTGCTGTGCAAGTAAGCCTCCTAAAGACCAGCCAACAAGGTGTGTGTGATCGGGCATCACGTGTATTAGTGCATTCACCCACTGTTGTTGAAGATCCTGCCCTGCATCAATGCTTGGGCTCTCTCCACACCCTGGTAGTTCAATCAAGGTAATTCGATATTGATTAGCAAAATGGCTTTCTATCCACGCTTTCCAGACACTGTTTTGCGCTCCCCAGCCGTGGATAAAAGTCAGATTGGGGCCGGTACCAAATTGTTCGATATGAAGGGGTGTGGATGCAGTCATTATCATTCTAAGCCCGTGATTAAGTAAGCGATTTTAAATATAAGGTATTTTAAAGGTTTTGAGGTTTCTCGTTGTAGCTTTGTACATTTTGCGGCGAGGGTCATAAAACTTTCATAAACTATATTGATATCTGGCTATCTTTTTAAAGATCAACCTGTTACCATGACAATCTGTCATACCACTTGCTTAAGCTTTTTTTAAGTAGAGGATAGGTGTGAAGATTTATTATATTGAGGTTTGTCATGTCAGATGTAGTTACTGGTACCGTTAAATGGTTTAACGATGAAAAAGGTTTTGGTTTTCTTGCGCAAGAAAGTGGACCAGATGTATTTGTTCACTTCCGTGCAATTAACGGTACAGGACGTCGTTCTTTGGCTGAAGGTCAAAGTGTTTCGTTTGAAGTGGAAGAGGGTGATAAGGGATTACAAGCGGCTAACGTTACTCCGCTATAGTTCTTTTGGTTAATAAGACCTAACAGTCTTATTAGGCCACTTCTAAAAAGCAGGCTTTTAGCCTGCTTTTTTTTATGCCTGCCGTAAAGTAACCGCAAGTATTGTTGGTTATCTCTTCTGTAATTTCATCTCAACTGGTTTTGTTTCCTTTAAATTCCTAGCGCCACTCTTGGTGTTTCATTGTTTGGTTGGAGTTCTGGCTGACAAAGAATCACTTGGCTGGTTTTGGTTCCAAGTTTTAGCAGTTGGCGTTTAATGACTTCACCACGTTGTTTTGCCAAAGCCAATAAAGTGTCATCAGTTACTAATGGTACGGCTGGTGTAGTTTTAGAGTCTGAATTTTTTTCCTGTATTTTTTGAGCGGCTAGTTTCGATAAAGCGAGCAGAACCTGTCTGTCAGACTCATTAGCAATCCCGCAGGCTTTGATTTGAACGCCTTTACGTTCTTGTAGCAATGTATTTAGTTTATTGAGGTAAGCGTGCATGTCAGCAGACAGCTCGATTTTGCCAGGTGTAAAGCTAATCGCTTGTAACTGAATCGCTCCCGCTTTATCGAGCACCATATCACCCACTAACGCAATGGCTCCAAATGGTTGTAAGGCCAGTAGTAAGTAAGTTTTGGTGGCTTTTTTGAGTGCGCCGCTTAATGCGGTGTTAATGATGTCCTTAATTTCAAAGTTAGGGTCATTTAGATTGCCTTTGATGGGCAGTTTTAGTTTGATATTGTCTTGTTTATCTCTTAGCAGAGACAAGGCGGCATCAATAGGCATACTTAAGCTATTATCGAACTCTTTAGACTCTTCATTGTTAGCGGTTTCTAAGTCCAGTTTATGGATTTTAAGATCGTTTTCAGCGTTGATTTTGTTATTAGCTACTTCCATTTTCAGTAGCGCATTGAGTTGACCGCTATTAATGTTGTAACCAATAAATTTGGCGGTGGCAGGGCTTAGGTCAATAAGGTTAATGCCCTGTAATTCACTTTCTAATTTGGCGTACAGCGCTGGGTTTAAAGGTTGGATGACACCCTCACTGCTAATGTGTGTGAATTCATCTAGCGTAATTTTTAAGCTTATAGAGGTGTCTTGAGTCGGCTTATGGCTATCGAGTTTTCCAATCAAAAGTTGTTCGAGTTTAACCTGTTTTTTAATTGCGGGTTCAAACTGGTTAGCAAGTAAGTTGAGGTTGTGTTCACCGTTTAATTCGATTCTGCCCCATTGGAAGTTGAATGGTTTTTCTTTTGAGCTGTCTATTGTTGTTTGATCTTTATCTGAAGAGGCTTGTACAGAAGGATCAACTGCGGTCGATTTAAACTTTTTTAGTAATGCTTCAATCTCGACAGGTTTACCTTGTTTGTTTAAAGTCAGTTGAGTTTCACTATTGGTAAAGGTGGCATGACCGATAATGAGTTGTAAAGGTTCAGGTAACCAGGCCTGGTTAATGCTGGCTTGTTCCAAATGTACAAAGGGTAATTTGTTCTGTTTAGCAATATCCAGGTTGGTTAAGTTTAGGTTAGTGACCTTGATGTTATTTAGCTCTTTAGTCACGAGTTTTTGTATGGTTAGTTTTTCAAGCTGCGCTAGGTTTTGTAGGTTATGAGTGATATCTAAAGCATTTAAAGCCATGTTACCTTGGCTATTTAAATCAATAGTGTCGTCCTGTTTTAAGGCTAAACTTCCTTGCCAGCTAAGCGACTCTAAATTTGCTTGATAAGGCGGTTGCGAAGCGCTGATATTGGCGACTTGAATATCACCTGCTTGCAAAACAACCAGACCATCTTCAGTTAAATTAACCTCTAAATCTAACTTGCTTGAAAGATCATGGCTGATCTGTGACTGCCCATCTGTAGCATGCAAGTCGGCTATTTTTAAGGTGCTGATAGAGGTAATTTTAGTCTCTTGATCGGCGTCTATTTTTAGATTTCCTTGCCAGTTCAAATCTTTTAATTTGAGCTGGTAGGGTGGTTGTTGCAGTAGAACGTTTTGTAAGTTTATGGCACCTTTCTGGGTAAGAAGAACGCCATTTGGTTGAACTTGAGCAAGCAAATCTAACTGGGTGTTTAGAGAGTGTTCAATTAATGTATTAGATTGAATGTCTTGCGCTTTAAAGTTATCTAATTTCAAAAGGCCATGAAGTTTGGCCTCTGGGTTGGCACCTTCTTGTATAAATCTAACATCCCCCGACCACTCAAAGGAGTTGAAGGCGGCTTGATAAGGGTCAGATTCTATTTTGGCTTGCTGGACGGCTATATTACCTTGCTGTTCATAATGTAAAGCACCGAGTTTCTTTTCTGCGGTAAAGGTAATGTCAGTGGTGATTTTGGCTACAGCTTGAACGGGGCTTAACTCCGCTAGATAAGGCATCTCTGCGATATTCAGGTCGTGAGTTTTGATGGTTCCAATAATTTTTGGATCTTGATTGAATAGGTGTAACCAAAGGTGAGCATTTAACATCGATTGATTAAGCTGACTGGTTAAAATCAATTCAGCTGGATTTGATTCCCACATCAATAACTCATTGATGTATAGATGACGAATGGCATATTGTGTTTGTTTAACGCTTTGATTTGGGGTATCTAAAGTTAACTTCAGATCGTTAAAGTGGAGTGATTGGATACCAAAATCGATAGGCAGTTCAGTAGAGGACTGTTCGGATTGTTCCTGTTCTAAAGGGATGCTAAACCCCGCAAATTCTAGTTGTTGGTCACTGTGTTTAGCTCTAATCGTTGCGTTGTTAAGTTCAATTTTTTCAATCAATAGGTGTTGATTAAATAATGCACTAAGATCCAGTTTTATATCGACTAAATCGACAGATAAAACGCTATTTTGTTGACTGTGAACTGTCAGGTTTTGTAGAGAAAAATGCCCTGTGAATAAGTTGAAGTCGACATTGTTGATTTCAACTTGGTCGGCTCCTTGTTGTTTAAAGGTGTACTGAATGCCTGTTTTAATGGCAGTAGGAAGCAGGCTGACGATTAGTAGGATAAGAGTGAGTAGGCTGAAGCTCCATTTATAATTAACGATTTGGCGGAATAGAAAACGAAACATAGCAGTATCCTTATTGATTAAAGCAAAGCAATCTGTATTTGTTTGAGCGCGTTTAGCAAAGCATTGATATGTTCGGTGGAGTGGCCTGCTGAGAGGGTGACTCGCAAACGTGCTTGCCCTTGAGGAACAGTGGGTGGACGAATGGCCGTCACCCAAAAACCTTTTTGTTTTAGCGCTTCACTCCATTGTAACGCAGTTTCGCTAGGGCCTAAAATGATAGGTTGAATCGCCGTTTGTGATGGCCAAAGCTTGAGTCCTAAGGATTCCGCACCTTGGCGAAAGTGTTGAATGTGTTGTTGTAAACGCTGGCGTTCGGGTTCCGCTTCAATCACACGTTTCAAAGCAGTACGAGTTGCTAAGGCATTGAGTGGTGACATAGCGGTGGTGTAAATATACGGGCGTGCAAATTGAATTAAGCTCTCAATTAACACTTGGCTACCTGCTACAAATGCGCCCGATGTGCCAAAGGCTTTGCCTAAGGTACCCACTAGAATTGTGTCGTCAGTTGGCTGTAAGCCTAAATAATCAAAACAGCCTTTTCCTTGGTTACCTAACATGCCAAAACCATGCGCATCATCAACCATTAACCAGGCCTGGTGAGTTTTTGCGAGTTTTAAAATATCTGCTAAAGGTGCAATGTCGCCATCCATACTAAAGACACCATCGGTGCTAATCATGGATTGATTTGCACTGTTTTGCTTCAATCGACGCTCTAATGCTTCCATGTCTAGGTGCGGGTAACGTTTTAAAGTTGCATCACTTTGTAAGGCTCCATCTATGAGAGAAGCGTGATTGAGTTTGTCAGCCAGAATGGTGTCGCCCGTTTGCATTAAGGTTTGTTGTACTGCTAGGTTGGCCATATAGCCGGTGGAGAACAATAAGGCGCGTTCGGTACCAAGCCAGTCGGCAATCTCGTCTTCTAATAGATGGTGATGCAGATGATGACCTGTGACTAAGTGAGCGGCACCTGAACCATAGCTAAGGTTGTTGTCTGTTAAGGCTTTGACCAGAGTTTCTTTAACTAAAGGATCGTTGGCAAGACCGAGGTAATCATTAGAGCTAAAATTAATGACATTTAAGCCATTGATTTGCATTTCGGCTTGTTGCGCAGTAAACGTGAGAGGACGTTGACGATAGAGATGCTGTTGCTGTCTCTGTTCAAGTAAAGGTTGGAATCGGGAATTAATCGACATATTTTAAGTCAATATTGGCAGGCTGATTTAACCAGGCCTGCCTAGAAGTTTAAGCGGTCAGTTCAGTGACTTGTTCAGCCATCTTCTGAGCTTCTGCTTCTGCTTTTACATTCTGTTGCATTTTGATGCCTAACTTTTTAAACAGTTGAATGTCGTGATCAGATTCTGGGTTTTCTGTGGTCAGTAATTTGTCACCATAGAAAATAGAGTTAGCACCTGCTAAGAAGCACAATGACTGCGCTTCGTCCGTTAAGGTCATACGGCCTGCTGACAGACGAACGTAGGTTTGTGGCATGACGATACGCGCTGCGGCGATTACACGGATAAACTCAAAAGAGTCGGTTTTATCCTTCATGTGTGCCAGAGGTGTCCCTTCAACGGCAACCAGTAGATTAATTGGCACTGAGTTTGGGTGGACACGCATGGTTGCGAAGGTGCGTAATAGTTCAGCACGATCTTTATGCTGTTCCCCCATGCCGATAATGCCGCCAGAACACACATTGATACCAGCTTCTTGTACTTTATTGATGGTGTCCAAACGATCCTGATAGCTACGAGTGGTAATCACTTTTGGATAGAAGGCTTCAGAGGTATCTAAGTTGTGGTTGTAGTAATCCAGGCCTGCTTCTTTGAGTTGTTTGACTTGGTCATCATTTAACATACCCAATGTTAAACAAGTTTCTAGTCCAAGATCTTTTACAACACGCACCATCTCTAAAACACGAGGAAAGTCTTTTTTAGTGGGGTTACGCCAAGCAGCGCCCATACATAAACGGGTTGCCCCACGCTCTTTGGCAACCAGAGCCTGTTCGATGACCTCTTGTACTTCCATCATTTGCTCTTTTTCAATCTCAGTCTGATTACGTGCACTCTGTGAGCAGTAGGAGCAATCCTCAGCGCAGCCACCCGATTTGATATTCACTAAGGTGCTGGTTTGAATGGTGTTTGGATTAAAGTGCTGGCGATGTGTAAGCTGAGCTTGAAACATTAAATCGTTAAAAGGCTGGTCCATAATGGCGCGAATCTCTTCCAGTGTCCAATCGTGTCTTACTTGGCCGACGTTTTCCATATTCATAGCTTTTTCCAGTCTTTATCTAAGGGTGAATGGCCTTAGGTATTAAATCTTAATTGGGATATTATAACGTATCAATTCTGATAAAAGGAGTCAGCATTGCATTGGCTTGAAAAGTGGTTGCTTCCACCTAGGTGTGTGATAACAGGTGTTTCAACACAACAAGGGGATTTGTCTGAAGATTTGATACAGGAGTGGACAAGGCCGAAAGCGGTCTGCCCGCAATGTTGTGAGTTGAGTGCTAATGATCAAGTTTGCGGTGCGTGTTTAAGTAAGCCGCCAGCTTTCAATCAAACTCAAGTGGGATTTTATTTTGATAAAGAGTTGGTCGATTTGATTCATGGGCTTAAATATCAAAACAGACTCGCTTATGCTCGTATTTTAGGTGAATGTTTAGCGGAACGAGTTCAACCAGGCTTGGTTGAGGCGATTATTGCAGTGCCTTTGCATCCGAAGCGATTTCGAGATCGTGGTTATAACCAAGCCGAGTTAATTGCCGAGTCTGTGGCAAAAGCATTGGCAATCCCGTTTATCAAACACTCTGTAAAACGTATTAAAGATACGCCATCACAAACCCATTTAAATTCAGGTCAACGGCGTAAAAACTTAAAACGAGCCTTTGAAGTGGTGCCTGAAAAGTTAACAGGCCTGTCACATATTGCGATTGTGGATGATGTGATTACTACGGGGGCGACGATGCAGTCTTTGGCGGAAACCATTAAGCTTGATACTGGAATCAAAACCATCCAGGCCTGGTCAATTGCAAAAACTAAGTAGCCATAATTCGTGTAATCCATACTAGGTGATACAATCGATTTATCTTGTTGAAATCGATTTGTTTAAAATTGAATTTCAGTGAATTGATCTCGAGGAAACGTTATGCAAATTCAACCCGTTTCACCACACCATAATCACATTGGTCGAGCCAGTAAAAAAAACCAACGCAAAGTGCTAATTGCGGCTGTAATTACAGCCAGTTACATGATGGTCGAAATTATCGGTGGCTTATGGGTGAATTCGATCGCGCTGGTGGCCGATGGTGTGCATATGATGACCGATGCCCTTGCCTTAGCTGTGGCGTGGTGGGGGTTTCATATGGGACAAAAACCTGCAACGGAACGAATGACCTTTGGGTTTCAGCGATTCCAGATTTTAACCGCTTTTGTTAATGGATTTACCTTATTGTTAATTGTAGGTGGGATTGCTGTAATGGCGATCCATCGTTTTCTTGAGCCTCAAGAGGTGATGGGCAAAGAGATGTTTATTATTGCTCTGATTGGTTTGTTCAATAATCTATTGGTGTTCTGGATTTTGCACTCTGGTGATCAGAATAATATGAATATGCGTGGAGCTACTTTGCATTTTCTAGGTGATACTTTAGGTTCGGTTGCGGTGATTGGCGGTGCGATTCTGATCTATTACACCGGCTGGATGCCGATTGACCCAATCCTATCTCTGATTATGGTGGTGATTATTGGAGTCGGTGCTTATCGCTTAACCAAAGAGTCAGCCCATGTGTTATTGGAAGGGGTGCCTGCGGGTTATGAAATTCAATGTATCAAAGAGGATCTAGAGCGTCATTTTGACTACTTAACCTCTGTGCATCATATTCATTTATGGGCAATTTCTGAAGAGCAAGTCGTGATGACCCTCCATGCCAAAACCGACTTGGCACACATAAATGATGAAACTTTATCAGTGATTAAACAGTATTTGTTAGATGAGCATAAAGTTCATCATGTGACCTTACAGCTGGAGACCGAATTAGCGATTAGATAAGGCCGTATGATCTTATTTTATCTATCAAGAAAGCCCTTTTAATCGTTAGCGTTTAAGGGCTTTTAACCACTTCCATAGATTAAACAAGCTTGATAGAGAGGCGGCAACATAGGTCATTGCACAAGCAAACAAAATCTTTTTAGCAATACGGTGATCACGTTTATTTAGATATCCGCCCTCTTCTAATAATGGTAAAGCTCGTTTAAAACTGGCATCAAATTCGACGGGTAAAGTGCTGATATGGATCATTACGGGTACACCCATCGCAATAAACCCTGCTCCAAACGTTAAAAAACCAATCATCGGTGTGTGTGCCAGAGGAATTAAAAATGGCGTTGCCATCAGCGCCATCCCAGCGAACTTCTGCATAATCGCTGCTCGTTCTACTAAAGCCGTGCGCTGTTTCAGTTCTGGGTAATCTTCTTTGTCTTGTAAGGCGTGACCAATCTCGTGTGCTACAGTGGTAATGGCGGTTAGACTATTGGAGTGGGCATTTTCGGTGGAGATGCGAACCACTTTTTCAATAGGGTCATAGTGATCACCTGCTGTGGTTTCTTCGATTGTAACGCCAACTAACCCGTGTTTATTAACGAGGTGTTCAGCGAACTGTAAGCCGCTACCTGGAATATCTGGGTGTGGTTTGCGATGTTTATTAAGGATATGTTTGGTCCACAAATTTGGCAGAGTGGTCAAAATAAACAGAATAATAAAACCGACAACAAGCAGTCCCATGATGTTCCTTTAAGCAGAGTTAATGATTAGCCTTAAGTTAGGTGGAGTTATTTTAACGAATTTAGACTCTAGGGGTGAGTTGTTGGTGATGCTTGGCACTGCAGAACCTGTAGATAACTCGGATAACTCAGAGGATGCTGACGTAAATTCTGAGCAAACAAACTATTTCTGCTGCTTTCTGATTCTGAAGTCGCACATTCAAGTAAGGCACTGGCACTAGGAGTCGCATCATCAATTAATGAGGCCTGTCTGGTTTGGCCGGGCAGCAGTGGTTGTTGATTGGTTTGCCAGCCTAATGGATTTAAAAATAGTTTTTGAGCTGTTTTATTCAAATCGACAATTAGCTGCTGGCGGTTTGTGTTTGGTGCACTGTTGTTTAGATCCTTTAGACCTTTTAGTATGTAAGCAAAATCCTCTAAGGTGGCCAGTCCCATATTTTGACCGTTTTTGTCTAATGCTCGCGGCGGTGATGCTTGTTGCAGTAATTTAATTAATTGTTCTGATAGAGCATTGGCTTTTTTTAAATATACGGTTTTCTGTGTGCTTTGATAGGCGTGTGCATAAGCGGATAAAGCTAGACCGTTCCAGCTCAAAATATGTTTACTGTCACGGGGAATGTTTTCAACAGGTGTATTTAGTGCTAGTTTTATCTCTTCCCAATATTGATCAGTTGGGCTAGGATGCCAGCCTAGTTCGTAAGGCGGTGTTTGGTTAAGTTGCCAATTCTGGATGAGATAGTTAAAAGTATCGGGTTGAAGTTTGTTCTCAAGTTGTTGTTTTGTGAAAAGGTAAGGCCCACCTTCATTGCCCGAGTGGTCTAAAGCTGATTGGCTGCTGGTGAATAGACCCTGTTCTGGATTAAATAGGTGTTGCTCCATATATGCTAAGGTGGCTTGTCCAGTTTGAATAAAGTCTGTTCGTTTAAATTTATGTCCTGCTACAAAATAGGCCTGAGCTAAGAGGGCATTGTCATAGCCCATTTTTTCAAAGTGTGGGATTTGCCACTCTGGATCAACCGTATAGCGATAAAAGCCACCATTAATGTGATCCTGAAGATGTTCATTCTGCATTTGTTCAAAGGTGAGCTCTAACCAGGCCTGTTGAGTTTCTGAAAGAGGAGAAATCTCTAATAATGCAAGTAGCAGAGGGGTTTTGGGAAATTTACTGCTGCCCTGTAAACCTCCGCTTAAGTCATCTAAATTGTTCTCTAGCTGATTTAATAAAGCGGTTCTAAATTCATCATAATTGATCGGTCTGCTTGGTTTGATGGACGTTTGTAAGGTGGCTTGTTGTGCCATTTGCATAATCTGATTAGCTTGTTTCTGCCAGGCCTGGTTGATATTAACTAAGGTGGATTGATATTGCTGATTGGGTAAATACCCAAATGCGGCAAATGGGTAGCCTTGTGGTGTCAAAACCACATGTTGTGGCCAACCAGCTCGCCCAGTTAGTTGCCTTGCAAATTCAAGCAGGTAACTATCAAGATCAGAGTGCATTTCACGGTCTAATTTAACCGAAACAAAATGTTGGTTCATCAAGTCGGCAGCTGCCGATTCCTTGTAGTTCTCTTTTTGCATTACATGGCACCAGTGACAGGCAAAGTAACCGCTGGAAATCAAAATGGGTTTATTGGAATCTTGAGCAAACTTGAGTATTTTGGCGGACCAGTCCTGCCAGTCAACAGGGTCATTGCCGTGCATGGCTAGGTAGGGGCTAGGGTGATTGATTAGATTGTTTTGCTTGGCTGCAAATAGATTATTTGTAAAAAAGGCTAGAGAGAGAGCTAGAAGTAAAAACACCTTCATACTGAACAGGCCTGTCCAGTATGAAAGTGTGGATCGGAAAGGTTTATTTATCCGATTTTGAATCTGGTTTTTGTTCCGTATCAGCGGATGGAGTGTCTGTAGAATTGGCATTGTCTTGCTTCTCCTTATTATCCTTTTCCGCTTGTTGACGTTTTTTATACTCTGTTTCCAGAATACTCATTTCAGAATCAATTTTGTCAAACTCCGCATCCCAGTCTAAGTCATCATCAACTTGGTCAGCATAGCGATTATCAAATTTAATCTCTTCATCGGCTTTCGCTTCTGGGTCTGATGCTTCAGGTGCAGAGCTGGCCTTATTAGATTGACCGCTTTCGCTAGGGTTTTGTTTCACGCTATCAGTCGATTCGTTGTCACCGTACTCTTCATCGTCTCGTTTTTTAGCTGCCGCATCACGACGTTTTTTAACTTGAGCACCGACGACAATTCCGACTTCATACAGTAACCACATTGGAATCGCCAATAGGGTTTGTGAAATGATGTCTGGTGGAGTCAGCAACATCCCAATCACAAATGCACCGACAATAATATATGGACGAGAGTGTGCCAGCTTTTCAGGTGATGCCATACCGGTTAAAATTAATAGAACGGTGACAATCGGGACTTCAAACGCCATACCAAATGCAAAGAACATTTTAATAACGAAGTCTAAGTAGAGTGAGATATCTGTGGCAATGGTCACGCCCTCAGGCGCTGTGGTAGATAAGAACCCGAAGACTAAAGGGAAAACCACATAGTATGCAAATGCGCCGCCAGCATAAAACAGGAATGAACTGAAGAACAGTAAAGGTCCAACCAGTTGACGCTCATGTTTGTAGAGTGCTGGAGCAATAAAACGCCATAGTTGATATAGCAACAGAGGCATCGCCATATAAACGGCTAATACTAAACTTAATTTGAATGGGGTTAAGAAAGGCGATGCCACACCAGTAGCAATCATGCTGGTATCGCTTGGTAAGAAGCGAGTTAATGGCTCGGAAATGAAGATATAAATTTCATTGGCGAACGGAAACAGAATCACAAAGAAAACGATAATGGCCAAAACGCCTCGGGTAAGGCTGGTCTTTAAATCCAGCAAGTGCTGGACTAAGGTCATTTCTTGGTCTTGTGGAGGGAGCGCGCTATTGCTCATGATTAAACTTTAGTTTCCGATTTGCTAGCAACGGGTTCAGTTTCAGTAATTTTGTTTTCTACAGGCTCTGGTTGAACCGGCGGCGTTTCAGCCTGAACTGGAGCAGGTTGTTCTGTTGCTGAGGACTCCGCTGCTGTTTCAGCTGTAGGAATCACTGGTTGTGCAGGCGCTTTTGAGAACTGGCTACCACCAGAGTTTTCAATAGCTTGTGCTTTGCCGCCAAAAGTGGGGCGATTGAACTCTTCTAAATCAATCTCTTGAGCAGATTGGTTCATGCTCTCATGTAAATTCTGCTCTAGATTTTGGATGGTCTTTTGCTCTTCCTGCAAATCCATCGATTTTTTTAGTTCATCGACCGTTTCCTGAAGATGTCCTTCTTCTTTGACCGAGGCAATGAATCTTTTGGTTTTACCCATAAAGCTACCAAGCTTTCGCGCAACTTCAGGCATACGTTCAGGTCCAATCACCAATAAGGCGATGATTAGAACAATCAAAATTTCTAAAAAACCGATGTCGAACATCGTAGTAACCTAACTAAATTAACAATGAAATGGCTGAAAGATATTAACGTAATTATGCTTTATCTTTTTTTTCAGCTGGCTTTTTCTCTTCTGCAGCAACGTCAAAAACATTGTCGCCATCTTTCTTTTCAAGGGTTTTGTCTGCTGTGTCTGTGTCTTTTTTCTCTTCTTCATCCTTAACAGCGCTTTTGAAACCTTTGATTGCGCCACCAATATCGCTCCCCACGTTTTTAAGACGTTTTGCACCAAATAGTACTAATACGATTGCTAAGATAATAAGTAACTGCCAAATGCTGATGCCCATGTTGTTTGCTCCGATTTATTGCGGTTTGAATTTGTTTCAAACCTTAAATATGATTCTTTTAAGTCCTAAACGCACTTAGATTATATGTCGTTATAAAAGGACTAAATATTAATGACCGCTAATAATAGCAAATTACGTTGGCGCTTTACACAAAAAATACTTGTGGCGCAATGCGTTTTAGTTATTGCTAAGCGGTGCTTAAGCCTAAATAGTGGTTAATTACCCAGTAAGTGGATGTGAATATGGAATACTTCCTGTCCGCCTGCTTCACCGGTATTGATTTGGGTTTTAAAGCCTTCAAGATTCTGGGCTTGAGCCAGTTGTGGCAGTAATAACATCATATGCCCCATGATGTCTTTGTCTTCAGGAGTCAAGTCAAAAAGGGTTGGGATCGGTTTTTTGGGAATGACTAAAAGATGAACACGTGCTTTAGGGTTGATGTCATTTATGACAATGCATTTATCATCTTCATAGATGATGCTGGCAGGGATCTCACGATCAATGATTTTGCTAAACAGTGTTTTATCATTACTCATTCTAGGATTCCTTATTTGCTACGGTTGGCTTTTTCTTCGTGCCCTGAGAGTCCAAATCGACGCTGGAGTTCGTCGGTCACGTCTTGACTTGATAGGCCTTGTGAAGCTAGAAGTACCATTGTATGGAACCATAGATCTGCCACTTCGTACACTAAGTGATCTTTATCTCTATTGTGTTCGATATCTTTGGCGGCCATCACGGTTTCAACCGACTCTTCAGCTACTTTCTTTAGAATTTTTTCTAAGCCTTTGTCGTATAGGCTAGCAACGTAAGAGTCATTTGGATTATCTTGTTTGCGGGCTTCTAATACATTGTCGATCTGTTTAAGAATATCACTCATAGTCGTACCTCTATGCCTTCAGCTTGCATGGCTAATTTAGCCTCTTTAACGGTGTGTTCTCCAAAGTGAAATATGCTGGCAGCTAATACAGCTTCAGCATGACCTTCGGTGATGCCTTTTGCAAGATGAGAAAGCTCACCAACACCACCGGAGGCAATCACTGGAATCTTGATGCTATCGCTGATTGAACGGGTCAGTTCAATATCAAAACCAACTTTGGTTCCGTCACGATCCATGCTGGTAAGCAGGATTTCACCCGCCCCTAAGTCTTCCATCTTTTTTGCCCACTCAATGGCATCAATTCCGGTCTCTTTACGACCGCCGTGGGTGAATATCTCCCATCTGTCGTCTTCATCATCTTTGCTCACTTTTTTAGCATCGATAGCAACTACGATACATTGTGAACCAAAGGCATCGCAGGCTTCTTTTACAAAGCCAGGGTTGAAAATGGCTGCTGAGTTAATGGCAACCTTATCGGCACCTGCATTGAGCATGGTACGAATATCGTCAACGCTGCGGATTCCACCGCCGACGGTCAATGGGATAAAGACTTGACTGGCGACCTCTTCAACCATGTGAACCATGGTGTCACGTTCGTGAGCGGTTGCAGTGATATCTAAGAAAGTAATCTCATCGGCACCTTGTTCATCATAGCGTTTGGCAACTTCTACTGGATCACCGGCATCGCGAATGTCGACAAATTGCACACCTTTAACGACACGACCGTCATCAACGTCTAAGCAAGGGATAATACGTTTAGCTAAACTCATTTTAATTCTTACTTTTTAGGTGAAAGCTGGTCAGATAGGGTCTGGCCTTCTTTAAAATCTAATGAACCTTCGTAGATGGCACGACCGGTAATCGCCCCTGTAACACCGTCTGATTCAATGGTTGCCAAGTTACGGATATCATCTAAGTTGGTGATTCCGCCAGAAGCAATGATTGGAATGCTTAAGGCTTTTGCTAAAGCTTGAGTGGCTTCAGTATTAACGCCTTGCATCATGCCGTCACGACCAATATCGGTATAGATAATGGCTTCAACACCATCATCTTCAAATTGCTTGCCTAATTGTGTTACTTCATGGTCGGTGACTTCCGCCCAGCCATTGATGGCAACCATGCCGTCTTTTGCATCTAAGCCAACCATAATGTGTCCGGGAAAAGCTTTGCAGGCTTCTGCAACAAAAGCTGGGTTATGTACAGCTTGAGTACCAATAATGCAATAACTGACGCCTGCATTTAGATAGGCTTCAATGGTTTGTAGATCACGAATCCCACCACCAATCTGAATCGGTAGATCAGGATAGGCTTCGCGCACTTGATAAACGGCACCACCGTTGACGGGCTTGCCTTCAAAGGCACCGTTTAAGTCAACCATATGTAGGCGACGAGCCCCTTCGTTGACCCAACGTTCTGCCATGGCAACGATGTCGCCAGAAAAGACGGTTGCATCATCCATAATACCTTGGCGTAAGCGCACACATTCGCCATCTTTTAAATCAATTGCTGGAATTAATAGCATAGGTTTTTGTCCTTAAATCTTTTATTGACCGTTCCATTGCAGGAAGTTTTTAAATAGTTGTAATCCGTGATCTGCACTTTTTTCAGGGTGTGCCTGAATTGCAAACAGGTTTTTATGGCTTAAGGCCGCAGCAAAGGTCTCACCGTGTGTGGTTTTTCCTGCAATATAATTTGGATTATCAGGTTGCACAAAATAGCTGTGTACATAATAAAAACGACTGTCTTGCGGAATGCCTTGCCAAAGGGGGTGGTCAATCGTTTGGTTGATCTGATTCCAGCCCATATGCGGTACTTTTAACTCGGTATTTGCACCGATATCGAAATGTTTTACATTGCCTTTAATAATGTCTAAACACTCAATGCCGTCATTTTCATCGCTGTGTGACATGAGTACTTGTAGTCCCATGCAGATGCCTAAAAACGGCTTTTCTTTGGCCGCTTTTTGAATCGGGTGGATCATGCCTGTATCAAGTAGTGCGTTCATGCAAGCTTTAGCTGCGCCTTGCCCAGGGAAGATGATAGCATCAGCGGATTCAATGTCTTCGGGCTTGCTAGTGACAAGAATTTTGGTGTTATTATCGGCAACGTGTTCAGCGGCCTTGGACACAGAGCGTAAATTTCCCATGCCGTAATCAACAACGGCAACCAATTTTTGGCTCATTACAGCATCCCTTTGGTTGAAGGTAAAATGCCTGTCATACGCTCATCCGCCGATAAAGCCATGCGTAAAGCACGACCGAAAGCTTTGAAAATAGTTTCTGCTTGGTGGTGTGCATTGTATCCGCGAAGGTTGTCAATATGCAGTGAAGCGTGGGCGTGATTGACAAATCCTTGGAAAAACTCAAGTACAAGCTGTGTTTCGAATTTACCAATTTGTTCACGGGTGAAGTCACAGTGGAACTCTAAACCTGGACGACCAGACAGGTCAATAACCACTCGAGATAGGGCTTCATCTAATGGTACATAAGAGTGACCATAGCGGGTGATACCTTTTTTATCGCCTACCGCTTTAGTAATCGCTTGGCCTAAAGCAATACCGATATCTTCCACTGTATGGTGATCATCAATATGAGTGTCACCATTAGCGTTGATTGTAATGTCAATCATGCCGTGACGGGCGATCTGGTCAAGCATGTGTTCAAAAAAGGGTACCCCTGTATTGAATTCACCTTTACCTGTGCCATCTAAGTTGACTGTGACTTGAATTTGGGTCTCTAAAGTATTGCGTTCAATGGTTGCTGCTCGCATCGCTTTGTCCTAATAAAGTTAAGTGCACAATATGATAACGTAAAGTGATTTAGTTGGATATTGTTATCGTGGTAAATCTCTATATTGGTTGGCTCATAAATCCTACTGAATTCAGGTTAAGACAAAAAAGCCGGTAGGGAAATAGGGTTATCAGGTTTATTTGGATGGATATAAATTTAGTTTGTTGGGTGCATAAATATTTTTTGGTATGGAAAAGGACGGAATTTGGGATAATTGTCGAGATTTATTTATTACCCCGCCTTTGTTCTGAAGTGGTTTTAGGGCTTTATCCTATTGAATTATTGATATGGATTAAGTTTTTAGGCCGTTTTGAAGGATAGGTTCCTTAGATGCGTTGTATAATTACGAGCGATTGAGGAGCCTATTCCTAAAAATGAAATAAAAAGTTCAATATGGAATGGGTAAAACTTTAAGACTATAAAGGGGAATCCGACTGATGGATACTACAGCAAAACCACAATATGATAATGGCGTGGTTCAGTATTTAACGGTAGGTGCGGTTGTATTTTTGGTGCTAGGTACTTTAATGGGTACTTGGGCAGCAGCACAACTTGCATGGCCTGCGTTAAATTTTGATATTGCGGAAATCACTTTCGCACGTTTACGTGTAATGCATACGAACACAGTTATTTATGCATTTGGTGGTATGACGCTAATGGCGACTGCTTTTTATACGGTTCAGCGAACGAACGGTGTGAAGATGTGGAGCAACGGAATGGCATGGGTAACAGCAATCCTGTTTACTATCGGGCTATTAGCCGTTGTCGTAACGCTTTCTTTGGGTATGACAACTGGTAAAGAGTACCACGAACAAGAATGGCCGCTAGCGATAGCGATTGCGGTTGTTTGGACTCTATACACGTTCAACTTTGTTATGACCATTGCGTCACGTAACAAAGAAACACATCCAAACGTCTACGTTTCTAACTGGTTCTTTATGGGTATGATGATTGCAATCACATATCTTTATGTTGTAAATGGTTTAGCGCTACCTGTTTCTTTATTCCGTTCTTATTCACTGTTTGCCGGTGTACAGGATGCAATGATTCAGTGGTGGTGGGGTCATAACGCGGTAGGTTTCTTCCTGACTGCTGGTTTCTTAGCGATCATGTACTATTTTGTACCTAAGCAAGCACAACGTCCTATTTACTCTTACCGTTTATCGGTAATCCACTTCTGGGCATTAATGTTTGGTTATGTATGGTTAGGTGCTCACCACCTTCAGTACACAGCGCTTCCAGATTGGACAGGTTCATTAGGTGCAGTAATCTCTCTAGCGATGATCATTCCTTCATGGGGTGGGGCGCTTAACGGTATGCTTACACTTTCAGGTGCATGGGATAGACTACGTACAGATTACATCTTACGTTTCTTGATCATCTCTTTAGCGTTCTACGCAATGTCTACATTCGAAGGCCCTGTAATGGCTGCAAAAACTGTAAACGCACTTTCTCACTATACTGACTGGACGGTTGGTCACGTTCACTCTGGTGCGTTAGGTTGGGTTGCAATGGTTTCTATCGGTGCGATTTACCACATGGTAATGAAGCTATGGAACACAGAGATGTACTCTATGCAGTTAATCAACTTCCACTTCTGGTTGGCAACGATCGGTACTGTTTTCTATATCGTAGCGATGTGGGTATCTGGAATCATGCAGGGTCTTATGTGGCGTGCGTATGATGAGTACGGAACTTTGGCATATACCTTTGCTGAGTCAGTTGCAGCAATGCACCCTTACTACGCTATGCGAGCTTTAGGTGGTCTATTGTTCTTCGCAGGTGCAGCAGTAATGTTGTATAACGTTGTGATGACAATCCGTATGGCGAATGCTAAAGCATCAAGCGGTGCAGCTGCACACGCTTAAGAGCTAATCATGAAAAGCAGTAATTAGAAAGGTTACTGCTTAATTGAAACTAATGAGTTGAGGAGCACAAACTCATGGCAGATAATCAAGAACCAAAAAATATCCAGGACGGTATGGAGCGAAATATTTTCGCTCTATTCCTAGCAACTGCATTAGCAGTTTCTATTGCTGGTATCGTAGAAATCATTCCGTTGTTCTATCTCAAGTCTGCAGTGGATTACACTGAACAGACAGATAAATACGGTAATGTTAAGAACGAAAAATTCCCAGAACTTGTTTGGGAACGTACTTTTACAGAAGTTGATGGAAAGATCGTTTCTGATAAAGCACTTTATAAAGAAGATAAAAACGGCAAATGGGTCGTTGCAGACTGGAAAGCTGGTGATGGTGTACGTCCGTATACTCCATTAGAATTGGCTGGTCGTGACCTTTACCTTCGTGAAGGTTGTTATATTTGTCACTCACAGATGATTCGTCCTTTCCGTGATGAGCGTGAACGTTATGGTCACTACTCTCTAGCGACTGAATCAATGTATGACCACCCGATGCAATGGGGTTCTAAACGTACTGGTCCAGATATGGCTCGTTTAGGTGGTAAATACTCTAATGAGTGGCACGTAATGCACTTGATGCGTCCACAAGACATGGTACCGGAATCAGTAATGCCAGCTTACCCTTGGTTAGCTGAGAACAGCATTGAAAAAGATTTCTTCGGTACTGAACGTGATATGACTAAACGTCTATCTGTAATGCGTACTCTAGGTGTTCCGTACACTGATGAAGAGATTGCGAATGCAAATAAAGCAATCAAAGGCTATACAGAAATGGACGCAATGGTCGCTTACCTACAGGTTCTTGGAACCATGGTTAAGTTAGACGATTCGAAGACATATCGTGATTAATCTTGAAAACTATTTCAGTACAGACTGGTCGTCTATGACGGGCCAGGACTGGGCTGGCTTAATCATCACAGTATTAGTATTTTTGGGAATGCTCATCACGTTCGCTATGGCTTTGCGTCCAAGTAAACGTAAAGAGATGGAAGAGCAAAAATACAAAATACTGAAAGATGACGAATAATTATTCTGAGGAGAATAACTATGGCACAACATAATCCATGGCCAAACGAAGGGAATACTGGCCATATTTGGGATGAAGACCTACGTGAATTAGATAATCCGCCACCGCTTTGGTGGATGCTATCGTTCTATGCTGGTTTCATCATGATCGTATTCTATACCCTATACTATCCAACGATTCCGTT
>JAYENR010000022.1:0-4138 GCA_034722175.1 Pseudomonadota bacterium
TAGGTATTTTGAGACAGAGCGCGGTTATCAAGGAGCATTGATTGCAGAATTGCAACGAGAATTGGTAGGTTTCAATTGGGATCAAGCTATTATAGAGCAGGAATATCAAAAACGGATTCGCGAACATGGAGTAACAGTAAGGCCAGATATCATCATTCATGTTCCATTTTCAGATTATATCCATAATTCGCGTATTGAAGGAAACTTCGTTGTTTTTGAATTAAAACTCAATGCCTGTGAACATGATGCTATTGCTGACTATGAGAGTCTTTCCAGGATGTGTGCGGCATTAAACTACCCTTTAGCAATATTTATAAATATTAACAGCAACAACACCTATATTGATAGCTATCAGGGAAATCATAAAGACAAATTGGTTTCGTATAGTGTTCAATTGGCTGATAACAGGGCTGTTGTAACTAAAGTCGAACCAAACACATAACAATTCACTCAAGCGGACTGCGCTAAAGCGCAGTTCGCTTAGTTTAATCGTTATGTTTCTAGAGCACCATCACTATACGGAGATTATAAATTAGATGGCATCTTTCAATTTAAATTACCCTCATGAAGTAGAAGGTCAAAAAACTCTGGCTATAGAGTCAGGGCAAATCATGTTCATGGTCGGGCCCAACGGAACGGGCAAATCTACTTTAATGCACATGTTTACTATCCAAAACAATACAAATGTCCGTAGAATCACAGCTCATAGACAGGTTTGGTTTAACTCTGATTCAGTTGATCTAACCCCTGCATCAAGAATACAAACAGAACAAAATATAACTAATATTGATCGCACAGAACAATCTCGTTGGAAAGACGATTATGCACAACAACGTTCTCAAGCTACTATATTTGATCTAATAGATGCAGAAAATATTGATGCAAGAAAGATCGCAGAAGCAGCAAGGGATGGAAATATGGAATCTGTTGCTTCTCTTGCTTTAAATCAAGCTCCAGTAGCTATGATGAATGATATTCTAAGAATATCTAACTTACATTTTCAAATATCAATAGACCCCGCAAGTAAGTTGGTTGCAACAAGAGAAGGGTATCCTTCTTTTAGTATTGCGGAGCTTTCAGATGGAGAAAGAAACGCGCTATTAATTATTTCTAATGTACTTACCGCTAAAGAAAACACTTTAATATTGCTTGATGAACCTGAAAGACATCTGCACCGTTCAATCGTTTCTCCTTTAATAAGTACATTACTTTCATATAGAAATGACTGTGCTTTTGTAATTTCAACTCATGATGTAACACTTCCTCACGACCAAGAACATAGTTCAGCATTGCTATTGAGAAAATACAACCATCGACCAAAATCTTGGGTTGTAGATTATGTTCCTTCTGTTGAAGGACTTGACGAAAACGTTGCTGTAGCTATCTTAGGTTCTAGGAGAACGTTACTTTTTGTCGAAGGACAGATTTCAAGTTTAGATCTTCAGCTATATCAAATACTTTACCCTAAGATAACAATAAAACCATTAGGTAGCTGTATTGATGTAGAAAGAGTGGTTAAAGGCATTAGAGAATCGAGCGAAAATCACTGGGTATCAGCATTTGGAGTTATAGACCGTGACAACAGATCTGATGAGGAATGTGAACAATTATTCAACGAGGGAATTATTCCACTCAATCAATATTCTGTCGAATCATTGTATTATCATCCATCTGTTATTAGAGCAATTTTAAGTAGAGTAGCAACGGTAAATGACATTAACCCTGAGCAAGTACTTAATGATATTACCGAATCGGTAATATCTTCTATCGCCCCTCACAAGAATAGAATGGCTGCGCGTTTAGTTCAAAGAAAAGTGAAAGATAATCTTTCTCGGCAAGCTCCTGATTACAGAGCGATAATGGCAGGAAACATAAATATTGAGTTTTCAACAGGTACGGTTTTTAGTGAAGAGTTACAAATTATCGACACTCTTTTAGTAACAAAGGATATAGAAGGATTGATTTCTAGGTATCCGGTAAGAGAAACACCTGCTTTAGGTGCTATTTCTGAAGGGGCTCTTTTTACTTCAAAAGAAAAATATGAACAAGCAGTACGAAAAATGATTATTGAATCAAAATCAGATATGGAAATGTTACGAACATTACTAGCCCCAGTAACAGAAAGAGTAATAGGAACATAACAAGTTGATAAACGGTACAAAAAAGAATAACTGCTGTCAGAATCAAGTTAAGTTTTTAACCTACTGAAATTTAAGCTGAATTAAAAATACCTTTACTCCGATCTCAATTAAATCCAATGTTAGATTGTTTTCAAATTCTTAAACTTTATAGGAAATAAAGATGGGAGAGATAGTTCGAGGTTACAGGGCGAGTGATTATGATCAATGTGAGGCGCTCGTTAATCTAGCTTGGGGATTCGATAGAATTTTCTCTCCTGAAAAACTCTCTGATTTGGTAAAGCTGATTTATACAAAAGGCTCGGTTCTGGGTAGCAACGATAGGTTAGTGGTTGAAATAGATGGCCAAGTGATTGGCTTTCTTTTCGGTCTGAATGAATACTCTAAAAAACCGGGCAGAAATATTCTGTTTGGGCTGAGTGTTCTCTGGAAGTTGTTACGAATTCGGAATGGTAAGCCTCAGAATAAAGATCTACTCAATGCAATAAAAGCGCATGAAACGAATCGATCAGCTGTGGTTGAGAGAGGTCGAAGTGAAATTGTGCTTTTTGTGGTTGCAAAGGAATATCAGGGGAAAGGGTTTGGGCAAACACTTTGGTCTGAATTTAAAAATCACTGTATTCAATCTGGCGTAAGTTCTATTATTGTAGAGACCAATAAGCTGGGAGCCAGTGGTTTCTATGAACGAATAGGCTTTAAGCACCTAGAAGATTTTGATTCCCCTCTGCATGAGTTTGCCACCCAAGGTGGACAGGCCTGTATCTATGAATATCAGTGCCAATAATTAATTGGCATTGATCAACACCGTTGTTTGGGTGTTTTCCCGTTAGTTAAATCGTTTGTTAAATCGTTTGTTTACTTGTTTATTAACCACATAGGTCTTGGCCTTTCCATAAGCATTGCAATGGGAACACAATGGCGTGATCCATCTCAACACGAACGCCAATTTTTGAGCCAACAGGGTGGTCATGGTGAGATTGGCTCATACATTGCAACAGTTCGCCATTTGCCAGTTTGAGGGTAAACAGGTAGTGTGAGCCTCTAAACGCTCGGCTGACTACATCAAGTTGCCATTCACTATCGTCATCATGAACAATGTCATCAGGCCTGACCAGAACAGAGACTTTCTCTCCGGTTGCTACATCGAATGATAGGTTTGTTTTAAGTAATCCAATTTCAGTATGCACACCTTTACACTCGCAAATGGAACCTTGAATCAACATGCCTTGACCGATGAAGTCGGCAATAAAAGGGTCTGCAGGTTCATGGTAGATTTTGTAAGGCGTGTTCCACTGTAAAAGATGACCGTTATTGATGATGCCCACAGAGTCCGCCATGGCAAAGGCCTCATTTTGGTTATGGGTGACCATTAAGGCGGTAATGCCCTCAGCTTTTAGGATATCTCGTACTTCGCGAGCTAAGGTTTCGCGCAGTTCAACATCTAAACCGGAAAACGGTTCATCCATTAGCAAAATGGTTGGTTTAGGAGCCAAAGCACGCGCCAAAGCAACACGTTGTTGTTGCCCACCTGAAAGCTCATGCGGAAAGCGTTTTTCGGTATTTGGCAGGCCAACCAATTCCAGTAGTTCTGTGACTCGACTGTTTTTCTGTTTACCAGAAACGTTGGTCAGGCCAAAGGTGATATTGTCTGCAATATTCATGTGCGGAAATAGCGCATAATCTTGGAAAACCATGCCGATATTACGCTTTTCGGTTGGCTGATGCATTTGTGCTGAAGAAACCAGTTCTTGCCCAAGATAGATTTCACCACCACTAACCGGGTGTAAGCCTGAGATAGCGCGCAATAGAGTGGTTTTTCCGCAACCACTTGGCCCCAACAAACAGCCAATCTCACCAGCTGCGAGCTTTAGATCAAGACCATGGAGTATCTGAGTTTGGTTGTGAGCGCATTTAACGGCTTAATTCCGGTCATCATCCTTAGTAAATTGATTGGAAAAAAACATGCGTGAACTCACTGTCAAAGCCGTTAAATGCGCTCA
>JAYENR010000023.1:0-4137 GCA_034722175.1 Pseudomonadota bacterium
GATACCGTTCAGTTTATAGTGTGTGGGGATAGAGGTCTTAATCTGCTTATCTAGATCCAAATTGGTCTTGGGCCTGCTAACAAGATCTCTCTATCCCTTTACTAAGCGTCCTTAATAAATTCTCCATGTCTGGAGAACACTTTCAACATATAAGACCTGGTTAAACTCGGTTTCGTAAAATTAATTAACTTATACAAGGCTTATTTGTAAAAACGCCCTTGTTATATTACTGTTTAAAGTTATAGTTAAATACCGTTTAAAAATTACTTTAGGAAAAAATTTGATTAAGTCATTTCAAAATTTATTTCCCAAACCAGAAATGACTTTATCCCCTTCACAGTACCGACAGTTTTTACTGCTCAGCATCGTCACCCCTATTGTCAGTGCGATTCTGCTATTTTTTGCCTTTTATAACGCCGTTGTTCTTGAAAGATTTATTGTTAGTGCTATTTCGGCATTTACAGGAACCATTTTTCTGTTTGCGCACCTCTACTTTCGTAGAGACCATAAACTGACGTTTGCCAGTAATTTAATGTTGCTGGGGTTTATCACTTTTCTAATTGTCTTTAATATCGAGAATAAAAACCTAGGGTTTGGTTTAGTGTGGACGGTCATTTTCCCACTCCTTGCTATTACGGCTACTGGAACACGACAAGGCCTATTATTCTCGTTGTTAATGTATTTTGTCACCCTGTTCATTCTTATCGATGGTTTAGGGGTTTGGCTAAACGGGCTTTGGGATCACACAGGATTATTACGTTTTACCATTGCCTATCTGGGCATTACTTATATGACTTACGTGCTTGATCACTTCAATGAAGTATCGTTTCAAAAACTTCAATCCGCACACAAAAAAGAGCTTCAACACTTAGAAGAGTTGAAAACCATGGCGATCACCGACTCTTTAACGGGGCTATACAACCGTCACCACCTAACTCAAACCACACAAAACTTATCCTCAAAAATGCTTGAACAGAGTGCCTCTCTCGTCTTTTTTATACTGGATTTAGACTGCTTTAAGCCCTATAACGACACTTATGGTCACTTAAAGGGTGATAAAGCTTTAAAACAGGTGGCGGATACCATTCAACAACAAGTGAACTCGATTAGTGGTGATGCCTATCGTGTGGGAGGCGAAGAATTTGCAGGCGTAATAGTGACTCAAGACATTGAGTCTACAGTTGAAAAAATTGAAGAGATCGGTGATTTAATTAAACAACTAAACATTCAACATGAACAAAGCAAGTTTGAAGTATTAACCACGTCCATCGGCATTATCATTACCGATCAATACCAGAAATTTAACTTTGATGATATCTATAAAACGGCCGACATTGCTTTGTATCAAGCAAAAGCAGAGGGGCGTAACCGATGTGTAATTGTTGACCAACGCCAGCTTTAGAGTCTTACGGGCGACCTAAAACCCAGAACCGTTACATGCCCTCAAACTAGCTTGAGCCTATTTACAACATCATTTTCCTGCTAACACATCCACAATCTTAAAACGTTGTGCTGCCGTATTAGCGAACTTCAGCACTAAGGTTTTACCATCCTTATCTAACTTAGCTTGAGCTTTGATCTGTTGATATTGTTTGGCTTTATCATCCCAAGCCAATACTTTATAAGGGCGTAATGGGTTTAATCGTCTGGTTTTTAACAATACCGTTTTCTCAGTAAAATACACTTTATGATATCCATAAGGTCGGGCTAAAGGTTCACCAATAAACAAGCCCTCTCCCGGTTGTTTGACCGATTTCCAATAGGCCTCTATTAAGGTTTCACCACTTAAATAATGCGGAATGATAATCGCAGGATTGGGAAATTTTGCCTGAAAGTTGCAAGGTTCAACCACGGTACCGTAACTTCCGGTGGCACCCGCTTCCAACCAACGGAACGCTTTCATCTGCCCCTTATTGCCCAACCCAAATCCTCCCGCAGAGGTTAAATGGTCTGCAATGGCTCCAGGCAAATAGACATTTTCATCAATAAACGGGATCTTTGCGCCCCCCGTTTGATAGAGCATAATGTCCTGCATACCTTGTAGATAGTTTGGCATCTCTTTTTTTGAGCGATCAATATATTCAATGGCCAACTCATCGTGAAACGTCCACTTTTCTGCCAACTGTTTAAAAATTGGCCAGCGAGAACTGCGATGACGATCCGAGGTTCGAACTAAATAGGCACTGCCCATTGGCATCCGACCGTCAGAGATAACACCGCGATCAATCAGACGTTTAATATCAAACCAATTCCGACCTGTTAATAACATACTTGGACGAATGGCCAACTCTTGCCACGGCTTTGAACTGAAGCTATCAAAATACGGGCTATTCGCGGTTTGGCGACAGCCCTTACCGAACTCTTGACAGTATTTAGGATCAAAACCCAAAGTAAACGCACTGGTCACCGACATACACCCCACTCGATAAGGTTTTTGCCAAGTTAACACCATGCCTTGAATAGGCTCTGGTAGTTGCTCTTTTAAGGCTTGATACATTTTTTTAAAGGCGGCCGCCCCCATTGAGTCGGTTTCAGGAAGATCCACGGTAAAAATATGTTCAGGTGGGATGTTACGTTTTTGTTGGTAGTATTCGGCAGTCTTTACCGATAACAGGTCACCACGTTTCACAATCACGGCTAGATTTTGATTGGTAACGCCATAACTCGGTAACTCTATTTGTAGTTCGTCTGCCCAACCTACTGAACTAAACAGAACGGCAGCCATCAATAGTAATTTTCTTAAAAAGTGAATCATTTTTGGTTACCTTATCTCTTGATCCCAATAGGGCTGGTGGGAAAATTGTTCCACCAAATAATCAATAAAAACACGCGCTTTTTGCGATAAAAAGCGATTCTGAGGATAGACGGCATAAGCGTTGATGGCGGGCAGATCGTAATCAGACAATACTGCTAATAGATGCCCCTCTTTAATCGCTTGCCAAGTGATAAAAGTGGGTAATAAAGTAATGCCATGCCCCGCCTCAGCCATTTTCAGTAAAAATTCACCATTATTGGCATGCAGCCGGCTCTGCAAGGTGATTGACTGAGTTTCCCCCGTTTTACTGGTAAAAAACCACGGACGATTTTGATCTGCCGAATAACGTAAAACATGGTGCTGTTTTAAATCCTCAGGCGTTTTAGGCTTGTTAAAGTTTTGTAAATAACTGGGACTGGCACACAAAACAAAATGAATCGGCACAATCTTTCTCGCCTGAATCGTTGTATCTTTTAATTCACCAATCCGAAAAGCTAAGTCCACCCCCTCTTCAATCATGTCAATTTCACGGTCAGAAAAATCCAACTTCAGTGTCAACTCAGGATGCATTTTTGCAAACTGATCTAAGAGTGGCGTTAAATGCAATAAACCGAATGACAAAGGCAAAGCAATCCGCAAAGTGCCCTTTAAAACGTTGTCTGCTGACTGCACGGTATGATTCAATTCATCCACCGAATCCACCACTTTTAAGGCGTTTTGATAATAGACTTGCCCCGCTTCGGTTAAATTTAAGGTACGGGTGGTTCTCTGAATTAACTTAGTTGACAAGCGACTTTCCAAATCAGATAAACGTCGACTTACTGCAGATTTGGCCATATTGAGTTGATCGGCCGCCTTACCAATCCCGCCCGCTTCAACAATGCGAATAAATACCTGAATGTCTTCGAGTTGCCCCATCTATCGCCCCTTTTGTTCTTAAAAACAGAACAGTCTTTTAGCATTTTGACTGTTTTTAACACAGTAAGCAAACGATAAAATTTGATTAAGCACTAAGGAAATTAATGGGAAAAACCATGACAAACAGAACCATTCAATCACTCCATACTGGATTACCCACCCAAGACGGTGCAGATGTAAAACTGACTCGTATTATTGGGCAGCCAAATCTAAAAAACCTAGATCCATTCGTAATGCTGGACGCCTTTGGCACCGATGAACCCTTAGATTATATTGGTGGCTTTCCTCCCCATCCACATCGAGGGTTTGAAACTGTGACCTATCTATTAGCGGGGAATATGCGACATAAAGACAGCCAGGGTAATGAAGGGGTGATTAGAGCAGGTGGCGTACAGTGGATGACCGCAGGACGAGGCATTATTCACTCTGAAATGCCAGAGCAAGAAGACGGTCTATTAATGGGA
>JAYENR010000024.1:0-4127 GCA_034722175.1 Pseudomonadota bacterium
GGATAAGCCTTTTACCGTGGGTGATTGGATACGTTCACCTGATCAGGAGATTGAAGGTACGGTTGAGATGATTGGCTGGCGTATGACTACGGTAAGAACTTTTGATAAACGTCCGTTATATATTCCAAACGGAATCTTTTCGCATATAGCAATAGAGAATCCATCACGAATGACAAATCGTCGTATCAAAGAGACCGTCGGAATTCGTTATGCAGACATTACGAAAATGCATAGTATTACTCAAGGGGTAAAAACGATGTTACGTAACCACCCTGACATCGATCAAAATCAAACTATGATTGTTAACTTTAATAGTTTTGGACCGTCTTCAATTGATTTCTTTATCTATACGTTTACTAAAACCACGAATTGGATTCAATTTCATGCAATTAAAGAAGATGTATTACTGAAAGTAAGTGAAGTAGTAATGCAGCATGAGGCTGAAATGGCGTTCCCATCAAGAACCTTATATATCGAATCAGGTGAAATGGAAGAGGTGGATAAATAGAGACTGTTTTAAAAGATAGATGTTCTGGGATTAGAGCAGTCTATCTATTAAATTCTGTATTTTTTCAGATAAACAATTACTTAAGTTTATTTTCTACACGTTCTTTTAAGTTGCTTAATGAGTAGAAGGGCATGTCAATAACCATTGCATTGGCTAGCCAACTTGGGATACTCCCACCCGGTTCAGTGGTGACTTGCAGAGACACCTTAGTTGTTTGCGCATCTAATTTTTCTAAACTCCATGAACCATCTAACTTCGGTATACGAATCAGATTCTCTTGTAGAGGATAATCGTCTGGTCTAGCTTTCATCTTAATGGTGACATTACCGTTAGTATGGCGAGTGACGGTCGCTAAGATGACGGAGTCACGATCACTCACCGGCCAAGGAGCAGAGGTAACTGAGTAGTTTAAGGACTGGTCTTTACTGATGCGTTGTAATTGCTCTGCGTGCATAGAGTTGTAATACCACTTAGGCACGTTTTTAGTATCGCGAATGACTTTTAGGACTCTGTCTAAAGGTGCGTTGATGATCACTTCACCTTTGAAGGCTTTAAAATCTGAATCAGATACCGCTTGAGTCCAAACGGTGACAGGAGAGCCATCTTCTATGGGCTGTTCTTCCCAAGCTGCACATGTAAAGCTTAGAAAGCTTAAACTACCGATTAAAAGTGATTTAATGAAAGGGGAAAGGGGGTTCATAATCAACAGGCCTGCTCAGTTGTTAAAAGTATTTGTTGTCACGTTAAATAAAGATAACTTCTGGTTCTAAGTGAATTCCAAACTTGTGATCCACCGCATCTTGGATCATTTGTGCAAGCTCTAAGATATCTTCACCTTTTGCCCCCCCTAGGTTTTCAAGCACTAAGGCATGTCGATTAGAAACACCTGCACGACCATTCTTTTGGCCTTTCCAATTAGTTGCTTCAATTAACCATGCTGCAGGCACTTTAAAATCACCTTCAAGGGTTTTATGGTGTGGTATTTCTGGGTACTTTTCTAGAATTTCTTCAAAGTACTCACTATCGATAACGGGGTTTTTAAAGAAACTCCCAGCGTTTCCAAAGATAGTGTGGTCTGGTAAACGGGCTTTACGGATGCTAACGATGGCATCAAAAATGATTCTAGGCGTTAATTTTTCTTTTGGCGTCTCTTTAAGGGCTTCTTTTAAAGGATCATACATTAGATTTGGATTACCCGCATGCAATTTACGTAAACGGAACGTCACTCTATGAACGATTAAACGATCCGTAAACTCCTCTTTAAATATGCTGGTTCGATAACCAAAGCCACAATCGGCATTGCGAAACTCTCTACGTTCACCGTTAAACAAGTTCAAGGTCTGCACACGAGTAATGGCATCACGCGCTTCGGCACCATAGGCTCCAATATTTTGCACGGGAGCCGCGCCGACAGTACCAGGGATAAGGGCTAAATTTTCAATTCCCCATAAGTTATGATCGACGGACCATTCAACTAGCTCATGCCAGTCTATGCCCGCACCAACTGAGACCCATACGTTGTCCTCGTCCTCTTTGACGATCTTAATCTGTTTGTAGCTACAGTGAACCACCACGCCTTCCACATCCCCTGTAAATAGCATGTTGCTGCCACCGCCAACAACTCGCCAAGGAAGAGAAGCGAGAGTGAGGTCGGACCTTAAGACTGTGATGTCGCTCTGACGTTTGATTTCAACATAATATTGAGCTTTGACATCAATCTTAAAGGTGTTGTGTTTTTGAAGCGAATAGTTGGCCTGAATGTGCATTTTAGTCTTGTTATAATGAGCCGAAAAATACAATTATAAAGGAAGATGCATGAGTCAATTAAAACTTTCTAAAGAAGGTTGGTCGAATCAGACGTTGTTTATTTTGGCAGCGGTCGGTTCAGCGGTCGGTTTAGGAAATATCTGGAAGTTCCCATACATCACAGGTGAAAATGGAGGGGGTGCATTTGTACTGGTTTATTTGGCTTGTGTGTTATTAATCGGTATTCCAGTTCTGCTTTCTGAAATCGCCTTGGGACGTGCAGGAAAAGCCAACCCAGTACAAGCTATGGCAACCTTGGCACATGAAAACAGAGCCAGTCGACTGTGGTTTTTATTAGGTTTGAATGGTGTGTTGGCGGGGGCCTTGATCCTCTCTTTTTATACTGTTATTGCCGGCTGGGGAGTCTCGTATTTTATAGAGAGTTTGCAAGGTGCCTTTATTGGTATAACGGCAGAACAGGTGGGGGTACACTTTACCGGTCTGTTAGCTAATCCGTACGAATTACTGTTTTGGCATACCGTTGTGACACTGGTAACGGTCTATATCGTCTCTAAAGGTGTTAAAAGCGGCTTAGAACGTGCGATTAGTTTTATGATGCCTGGCCTGTTGGTTATTCTGCTTGTTTTATTAGGTTACGCCACGACTACCGGGGCATTTGGACAGAGTTTTTCGTTTTTGTTTTCACCTGATTTTACTAAACTAAGTTGGGAAGCGGTGCTAGTCGCAATGGGGCATGCCTTTTTTACGCTAAGTATCGGCTTAGGGACCATGATGGTTTACGGATCATACTTGTCTGAAAAATACTCAATCGTTAAAGCAGGGCTTTGGATCGCGGCAGCTGATACCATTGTGGCATTGTTGGCAGGCCTGATTATTTTTTCAATTGTATTTGCGAATGGTTTAGAGCCAGGTTCTGGACCAGGCCTGCTTTTCCAAACTCTACCGATTGCATTTGGTCAAATGACGGGTGGTTGGTTTTTTGGAACCCTGTTTTTTGCATTGGTTATTATGGCAGCACTGAGTTCATCAATTTCATTGATTGAACCGGCAGTCAGCTGGTTTGACCAGAACTGGGGAATAAAACGTGTTAAGGCCGCTTGGATTTTAGGTTTCTTGATCTGGACAATCGGCATTGGGACCGTCTTATCATTTAACGAATGGGCTGATGTACACTTCTTAGGTGAACGCACTTTCTTTGATAGTCTAGATTATATTACGGCCAATATTATGTTGCCGTTAGGAGGCTTGTTAATGGCAGTCTTTGTGGCTTGGGTATTAACTCCAGAGCATCGCCAGCAAGAAATTGATTTGTCACCAGGCCTGATGAAATGGTTTGTATTGGATCTGAAGTGGTTGGCACCAGTCGCAATTTTAGTGGTCTTCGCTTCTAATTTGGTTGATTCAGAGAGTGTTATTTTGATGATAGCGATTGCACTGGCTGTTTACGCGGTCTATGTGTGGAATTCAGTTAGAAACTCTTAATAATAAAAGTTTAGCTATTAAAAAAGGAGGCCATGGCCTCCTTTTTTGTTTCTACATACAAAAAGCAGATGAGAACTTAGTACTGGGCAGTGTACTGGTTTTGAACCATACGGTGCATTTCTAAATACTTATTGTTCATTTTGCGTTGCAATTTGTGTGAGTAACGCAAGATTGAACGCATAACATGGAATGTTAACCTTGACTGAGTTTCAACCATTGCTTCAAACTTGTCACGTTGCAACATCAAAACTTCGCAGTCTTTTTTAGCGATTAAACGCATTGAATGAGCGTGACCATCAATAAAGCTTAACTCGCCTGTCATGCTACCTGCTTTATCAATTGATGTGCTTAAAGCAGGTAGCATGACAGG
>JAYENR010000025.1:0-4045 GCA_034722175.1 Pseudomonadota bacterium
GCAATTAAAGGGTAGCGTCCCCTTTTTACTAAAAGGGTAGCGTCCCCTTTTTACTAAAGGCTTCTGAAAGGTTAAATTGACTTCTATTTAAAACTTGCTTCATTGCCTCTTCAAACAACTGGAATGTAGTAATGTAGAGAAGTTTTACTTCGTCATACTTTTCCCTAGAAAGACTAACTTCATTACGTCGTTTGTCGCTTGAACTTTTGAATTTCCAAGCCATAAACGCTGATATTACCGCAAAAATTCCAACAATTATTGAAGCTATAACTGGAACGTATTCTTTCATTCTTACCTCATGTTGCATAACACCGAAATAACCGGTGAAGCTTTGCTGCGTCCGGTGGCATAGAAGCGTAGTAAATTAACTCGTTAGCTGATCTTGTTCCAAACCCATTCATCTCCTTTCACTTTGTGAACAGTTTTAGAATGGCCGACCCACAGTCCTTTCATGCTTTTTGAATCCAAGACCTCAAGTTGAAATGCACCAAAATACCCTTTTGGATCTTTTTTGTCGTACCAGTCCCCAACGAAGAAATCACCAATAATTCTGCCAAAAACGACATAAGTGACATTCTTAGAAATAAATTCGCCATAGCAATATGACCCAAGCTGTTTTATATCAGGATGCCCATGCCTATCAACTTCGGACTCAAATGAAGCACTCTCGGCTGAAGCCCAGATCTGATCCCATTGACCTGATATTTTTGTTGGTTTAGCACGAATGTAATTTCTCAAAGGAAGCCATGAAAACCATTTGACAACAAAATGTGCGAGTCTCAAATCCAACAGAGCTCGCAATACTATAAGAAGTACGAATGTTATAGTTCCATTTAAGATTGCATTCCAATCTATGCTCATATCCTTCCTTTTCAGCTAAAACTTTAGTATAAGGCACTATTGCCTTGTTATTCGGTATTGAGTTGTATTTCAGGGTATCCATATTGATTGATTATTCAGCAATTAACTTGAGTTTAAAAACCAATTAATAGCAGTCTCCCACTCATTTTTGACTCAATAAAATGCTTTGTATGAATATAGCACAGAAGTTAAAGTTAACTAGTAAAAAACCGTATAAAAATACTCGCTAAATTTAGGCATAAAAAAACCCAACAGGCCTGTTGGGTTTGATTTTTAACTTAAGATTGAAAGCGGTAAGAAAGCTCGGTTATTTGAGCTCTTTTGCCTGTTCTGCGGCTAAGATTTCGGTGAGTTCTGGCACACAACTTCCGCAATTGGTTCCGGCTTTGAGTGCTTGGCCGATGGCCTCCACCGAGGTGAGTTTGTCTTTTTGAATCGCTTCGACAATGGTATTAACCCCAATGCCAAAACAAGAGCAGATGGTTTGGCCTTCGTCTTTAGCACCAGACTGTTGGCCTGCTAATAGACTTAAGCGGGTTTTAGCGTCCATTTCATTTTTGGCAAATACCGACCCTAACCAACTTCGGCTCGGCAACTCTGTACTAGGGGCAATGAATACCACGGATTGTAAACGACCATCGACAATTCGAGCACTGCGATAGCGATCGCCGCTGTCATCACGATATTGAATTTTTTCGCCCTCTAGGCCAAGAATGGAATCTGTCCAGACTTCCATGTCAACCGGACAGACCGAACACGCAATTTCATAACGATAAAACTGTTTGCCTTTAACCTTAACCCAATACTCAATGCCCTGTGTTTCAATCGGTTCGCGACTCAGAATAAAGCCGTGCCATTCGGCTTTAAACGGTTCAATTTTGACTGGCGAGTGTTTGGATTCTGGTTGACCTGACAGCGGATCGCCCACTGGCTGAACCAAGACATCGACTCGACCGTGACTAGAATATTGCGCTGTCCAGTGAATGGGCACAAACAAACTACCAGGTCGTACTGAGTCACTGATTTCCACGCGTGCAATGACGTGTTTGTCTTCACCTAACGGACTGGTCAGTTTGGCTAATTCACCCTCTACCAACTCATAACGACGAGCGTCTTTGGGGTGCACGGTGACATAGACTTCATCTTTATGTGCCATCAGTTTTGCAGTTTTGGCGGTACGCGTCATGGTGTGCCATTGGTCACGTACTCGCCCGGTATTTAAGACCAGTGGAAATTCTGAATTGGTTGGATGAACGGGAGCACGCGGCGTAATCGCAATAAACTGAGCTTTACCACTCGGAGTAAAGAATTTTCCATCCTCAAACATCCGTTTGGTGCCATTTGGGCTGCGAACCGATAACGGCCACTGAAAAGACTCTAAAGCCGAATATTCCCCTTCTGTGATTTGATCCAACAATGAGATGTCGAAGTCACGTTGTCCGTCGTTTTCAAAGCCAGACAGAGCGGCATGTTCTCTGAAAATATCCGCCGCAGAAGTGTAATTAAACTCGTCGTTAAAGCCCATTTTCTTGGCGACTTCACTCAGAATCCACCAATCTGGTTTGGCGTTTTTTGGCCCATTCATAAACTTGCGTTGGCGGGAGACAGTACGATCAGAGTTGGTCACTGAACCATCGGTTTCACCCCAAGTCAAAGCGGGCAATAAAACATCGGCCACATTGGTGGTATCGGTACTTTGCACACAGTCCGATACCACCACCATTTCACAGCCCAGAAGTGCTTGTTTAACGGCATCGGCATCGGGCATTGAGACCACAGGATTAGTATTCATAATCCAAATGGCTTTGATTTTTTTGTCCGCCACCGCTTGGAACATATCAATCGCTTTTAAACCATTTTGTTGTGCCATATCGGTGGCGTTCCAAAAACGAGAGACTAAATCAATGCTTTCCGGTTTATTAAAATCCATGTGAGCCGCAAGCTGGTTGGCTAAGCCACCGACCTCTCGACCACCCATCGCATTAGGTTGCCCCGTAATCGAGAATGGTCCCATACCCTCTTTACCAATACGCCCAGTGGCTAAGTGGCAGTTGATAATCGCATTGGATTTATCGACCCCAGAAGAGGATTGATTGACCCCTTGCGAGTACAAAGAGACCATTTTTTGACGGGTAACCGCCCACTCGACAAACTGTCTAAGGTCTTGTTCATCAAGGTCACACTGCTCTGCTACCTCGGCAATGCTGCCTTGCTGTTCTTGTGCTTTTTCAAGTGCCGCTTGAAAGCCTTCGGTATTGTTTTCAATAAAGCTTCTGTCCAACACCTCGGCTTCTGCCAATTGCGCTAACAAGCCATTAAATAGAACCGCATCGGTTCCTGGTTTTAAGGCTAGGTGCAAATCGGCAATATCACAAGTTGCGGTTTTGCGTGGATCGACCACAACGATCTTCATCTCTGGACGGCGACGTTTTTCTGCGGCAATACGCTGATAGACAATCGGATGTGCCCACGCGGTGTTTGAGCCGACAATGACAATCAGATCAGCATGGTCTAAATCTTCATACGAACAGGGAACCGTATCGGAACCAAAGGCGCGTTTATAGCCAACTACCGCAGACGCCATACACAAACGTGAGTTAGTATCGATATTGGCGGTCCCCATAAAACCTTTAATCAGTTTATTGGCCACGTAGTAGTCTTCGGTTAAAAACTGACCTGAAACGTAAAACGCTACCGCATCGGAACCGTGCTCTTTAATTACCGATTGAAATTTATCGGCTACCGTATTTAAAGCCGAATCCCAACTGACTACTTCGCCATTGACTTGAGGGTCAAACATACGGCCATCAAAATCAACGGTTTCGCCTGCCGAGGAGCCTTTGACACACAAACGACCAAAGTTAGCCGAATGGTTTTCAGAGCCTACGACTTTTACCTCTAAAGATTCGAGAGCTGTAGCCGAATTTTTAGCCGGTTTTGAGGTAATGTCCATACCACAACCTACCCCACAATAAGGACAGGTGGTCTGGACGGTTTGATTTTCTGATAGTGGCATAATGACTTCTTTAAAGCAGTAACGTGAACAAAATAACGAAAGGGGCTGTCCTAGATAACTAGTTCAGTTCTTCTTTAACCCATTGATTCAATTGTCTTAATTGTTCTTTCGGGTCACTGTTGTTAAATCGCCATTCACATTCCTTTAAAAAGAGATGAAATGACTCTC
>JAYENR010000026.1:0-24701 GCA_034722175.1 Pseudomonadota bacterium
GTTTCTTTTTTAACCAATTACCACGCAGTTTACCGCCCGCATGACAATCCATTTATGGACTACATTATCGCCAAAGGCCGTTCAATTCAATTTAGCAATGGCAATACCGTACAACCCGTATCGAATAGTAACACCCGCTTAATGCTAAAAACCCTCAAAGCGGGCAACAGCATGACTTTTCTACCCGATCAAAAATACCGCTCTAAAGGCCATATTGATGTACCTTTTTTTGGTGTATTAGCCCCGAGCAATCCGGCAACCTCTAAAATCAGTAAGTTAACAGGCTGCGCTGTTGTCCCCACCTTTACACGACGTTTAGAAAACAATCAGTATGAAGTGGAGTTTTTACCCGCTTTAGAGAACTTTCCATCCGGTGATGATTACCAAGATACATTAAGATTACACGAGCTTTATGAAGCTGAAATTCGTCGTAACCCAAGCCAGTATCTATGGGTACATAATCGTTGGAACTTGAAGAATTATTAATTGTTCAAAACGTTCACCCCCCCAACAAGATACTTATTGCTTAACAAACTTTAATTCATTGCATTTTTTTCCTTACAATAAATTACTTTTGAATAAAAAATTTACGAATGGTGCTACATGAGTTTTGGCCTTAATCTAAATTTAATGGGCTTTAATGCAACAGACATTAAAAAAAGAAAAAAACATGAACAACAAAGGAGGTTTGCTATGTCTGATGGAAACCCAGAAAGACGAAATCTTGTGCTTCTATCAATGGCTATTATCATATTTTATATAGCTGATGGGGAAATCATAGACAGCTCATTAAGACTTCAATTCATTAATATACAGTTTAATAATTTTCAAATCTTAAGCTCTGTCGTTTGGATAATTTTATTTTGGTTTCTCTTTAGATATCGCTTAACAACTCTTGGGATTTTTGAAAAAGAATTTAAAAGTGAATTTAGTGACGTTAGTAGACAACACCCAATATTGGCCGTTTATATCAATAATTTTTTAACTGACTATACTCAAGACTATGGACATAATCAGCGCAATGCATCTATCAGTTTATACAGAAATAAAAACATGGACTGCTATGCTTATATTTCGGGTATTAAACTTAAATCCTCACCTCAAAGTAAAGAAAACCATCAATCACCAATAAAAAGCCCTTTAGGTTGGCTTCTATTAATAATAATTCTAGCTAATACAGCTATAGTCAGACCTAGCTTTTCAGCTTATATTATTCCTTACTTGATCTTTCTCACCGCTATTGCATCACCACTAATATTTTGATTAAAATAAACAAAGCTTTAATTTGATACTAAACCTGATGACCTTACTTAATCATCAAACAAAAGCATTTTTTTCAACCAATTAAAAAGCCGCTTAGGAACATCCTTAAGCGGCTTTTCTATTTTTAAACCCATTTCAAAACTCAACAGGCCTGGTCGGTTTAGTGACCGCCAATATGATTTGGGTCAAAGTCTATTAAAGTATATTCAGCGCCACAATAAGGGCATTTTGCATGACCCGTTTTTTCAATCGGTAAAAACACACGTGGATGAGAATTCCATAAACTCATATCGTCTGTCGGACAATGCAGAGGTAGGTCTGCATAGGTTACTTCATAATGCGTTTTAGAATTTGTTGAATTCTCGCTCATCTGAAACTCCTTATTTGGCCAATTAGGCTTATTTAGAAACCGTTGTTAACCAGTCCATATGCGCCGGTGAACGTCCGTGAACAATATCAAAATACATTGACTGTAATTTTTCAGTAATCGGTCCACGTGAGCCAATCCCGATTGGACGGTTATCCAATTCGCGAATAGGGGTCACTTCTGCTGCGGTTCCGGTAAAGAACGCTTCGTCAGCAATGTAGACTTCGTCACGCGTGATTTTCTTCTCAACTACGTCAATGCCTTGCTCTTTCGCTAACTGCATAATAGTTTTACGAGTAATTCCGTCTAAACAACAGGTTAGTTCTGGTGTGTATAACACGCCATCTTTAACCATAAAGAAGTTCTCACCTGAGCCTTCGGCAACGTAACCGTCAACGTCTAACAATAGCGCTTCATCACAACCGTGATTGATCGCTTCTTGCAACGCCAGCATTGAGTTCATATAAGAACCGTTCGACTTTGCTTTTGTCATGGTGACATTCACGTGGTGACGCGTATAAGAAGAGGTCGCGATTTTGATTCCACGCGTTAAGTTCTCTTCACCCATGTACGCGCCCCATTCCCAAGCGGCTACCATCACGTGTACTTTTAGGTTGTCAGCACGGATACCCATACCTTCTGAACCGTAAAACGCCATTGGACGGATGTAAGCGGACTTAAGGTTATTTTCACGCACCGCGGCAAGCTGAGCTTCATCTAAGGTCTCTTTATCAAACGGCATCTTCATGTTGACGATTTTGGAGGAGTTAATCAGACGATCAGTATGCGCATCTAAACGAAAAATAGACGTTCCCTGCTCAGCTTCATACGCGCGGACACCTTCAAACACACCCATACCGTAATGTAATGTATGTGTTAATACGTGAACCTTTGCATCACGCCAAGGAACCATTTCGCCATCTAACCAGATTACGCCGTCTCTATCCGCCATCGTTTGCATTCAAACTTCCCCACAAAAAAATGATATTAATACTAAACCCTGCATTTTATCCTAAAAAGACAAAAGGTTAAGCATTGATTAATATATTCTGCTAAAAATACAGTCGCTTTCACTCGACTCAGCGTGCTTAGATCGTCTAAATGCGTAATGCCACTTGAATTTTAAGTGGATTAAGATAAAATTACTCTTTTGAAAAATTTGATTCAAGAAAAGCAACCTCGCAGTTGAGCACACAATATAAGAGACCTGATTGGCCCATTTCGCTCCTGCTTAAAGGTTGCTTTTTTGTTTCTAAAACCAAACAACTGCATCGACATCAATCAAGCAGTTGACGAAAGGGAAGCAAAACGATCATGTCAGATCATTTAATGAACACTTATGCAAGACTGCCTGTCGCCTTTGAAAAAGGTGCGGGGGCTGTTCTAAAAGACACCAATGGCAAAAGCTATTTAGACGCTTTGAGCGGCATTGCGGTGTGCAGCTTAGGGCACGCACACCCTGCGGTTGCTGAAGCGATTTGTGAACAGAGCCAGAAGCTAATCCATACATCGAACCTTTATGGTGTGGGCAACCAAAGCCAGTTAGCGGACAAGTTAATCGAACTGTCCGGAATGGATCGTGTGTTCTTCACCAACTCTGGGGCAGAAGCTAATGAAACAGCGTTAAAAATTGCCCGCAAGTACGGCAACCAACAAGACATTAAAACTCCAACCGTTATTGTCATGGAAAACAGTTTTCATGGACGTACCATGGCCACACTTTCTGCGACCGGTAACGACAAAGTTCACGACGGCTTCTTTCCATTAGTGGAAGGCTTTATCCGTGTGCCATTTGACGACATAGAAGCGGTCAAGGCACACACAGAGAATGCCAACGTGGTGGCGATCTTAGTGGAACCGATTCAAGGTGAAGGCGGCGTTCATGTTCCTCAAGCGGGTTATTTAACGGCGTTACGTGAAATTTGTGACAGCAATAACTGGCTATTGATGCTAGACGAAATTCAAACCGGGGTTGGTCGTACCGGAGAGTGGTTTGCCTTTCAACATGAAGCAATCAAGCCAGATGTTTTAACCTTAGCCAAAGCGCTGGGGAATGGTATGCCAATTGGCGCGTGCCTCGCTCAAGGTAAGGCCTCTGAGGTGTTAGTCCCAGGTAACCACGGCACCACTTTTGGCGGCAACCCACTGGCTTGTGCCGCTGGCTTAGCCGTGATTGAAACCATGAGCATTCACAACTTTATACCAGCCGTCGCCCAAAAAGGCCAAGCGCTGCTTGCTACTTTTGAAGACGCGCTAAAAGGCGTAGAAGGCATTATCGATATTCGTGGCAAAGGCTATATGATTGGTATTCAACTGGATCGTCCATGCGGTGAACTGGTTGGCCAAGCACTCGAAAAAGGCTTATTGATTAACGTCACCCGTGGCGACACTATCCGCCTACTGCCGACTTTTGTCATGACCAGCGAACAAACAGAGCAACTGGTTACCGAATTAACTCAATTAGTGACCGATTTTTTACAGCACTAATTTCGTAACAATTACCTAAAGCGAGGTCATTTTATGACTGTTAGACACTTTTTAACATTAAATGATTTAACTCCGGCTGAGCTGCAGCAAATTATGCAGCGTGCAATTGAACTAAAAGCGATGCACAAAGCGGGCGAAATCTTTGAACCCCTTAAAAACCAAACCTTGGCGATGATCTTTGAAAAATCATCAACTCGTACTCGTATCTCGTTTGAAGCCGGCATGACCCAACTAGGTGGACACGCGCTATTCCTATCTTCAAATGACACCCAACTGGGACGTGGTGAACCACTAGAAGACAGCGCTCGTGTCATCTCTAGCATGGTTGACGGCATTATGATTCGTACCTTCGGGCATGACATTGTTGAAACCATGGCAAAATATTCAAGTGTTCCGATCATCAATGCCTTAACGGATGACTACCATCCTTGTCAGTTACTGGCTGACATGCAAACATACCATGAACACCGTGGTAGCATCCAAGGTAAAACAGTTGTGTGGGTCGGTGACGGTAACAATATGTGCCATTCATACATTAATGCGGCTAAGCAGTACGACTTTAACTTACGCATTACTTGTCCTGAAGGTTACGATCCAAACATGGACTTAGTTAACGCTAATAAAGACCGTGTAGAGATCATTCGTAACCCAATGGATGCGGCTGAAAACTCTGATCTAGTTGTAACCGATGTCTGGGCGAGTATGGGGCAGGAAGAAGAGCAAAAACTACGTGAGAAAGCCTTCTCTGACTTCCAGGTAAATAAAGAGATGATGCAGAGAGCAGATAATGAAGCTCTGTTTATGCACTGCCTCCCTGCGCACCGTGGTGAAGAGGTCTCGGCCGATGTCATTGACGCTAAAGACAGCGTAGTTTGGGATGAAGCTGAAAACCGTCTACACGCTCAAAAAGCACTGCTTGAGTTCTTAATGGCCAAAAAATAAGTTAGTGAATAACACAACTGAACAGGCCTGTTCAGAATCTTAAGACATTAAAAAACCCGCTTAAATTTAGCGGGTTTTTTAATGTCTGGCGTTTCGTATCGCTGATTATGCAGTATACACAACCAACTGCTAAAACCAGTTAGTGCTCACGTGTCGCTACAAACTGTAAGTTTGGCCAACGCTCCTCTATCAATGCTAGATTCACACGTGTCGGCGCAATATAGACCAGCTCATCAGCCGCATCATAAGCCACATTATCATGCACCTTAGCCAAGAACTTCTCGATCTCCTCTTTCTCACCCATGACCCAACGTGCAGTATTGACGTTGACAGGTTCAAATAAACAGCTCACGTTATACTCATCTTGTAAACGTTGAGCAACTACCTCAAATTGGAGAATCCCCACCGCCCCCAAAATCAAGTCATTATTAGCAATAGGGCGGAACAACTGAGTTGCCCCCTCTTCCGATAGCTGAGTTAAGCCCTTCTGTAAGGCTTTCATTTTCATTGGATCTTTCAGACGGGCACGACGGAACAGTTCCGGCGCGAAGTTTGGAATACCTGTAAACTTGAGATTTTCACCTTGAGTAAAGGTATCACCAATTTTAATGGTACCGTGATTGTGCAGACCAATAATATCCCCGGGATAAGCCTCTTCAGCATGCTCACGTTTATTCGCTAAGAAGGTAATCGCTTTAGCGATCTTCACATCTTTACCAATACGCACATGTTTTAGCTTCATGCCCTTTTCATACTTACCTGAAACGATACGCATAAACGCAACACGGTCACGATGCTGTGGATCCATATTTGCCTGAATCTTAAAGATAAACCCTGTAAGCTTCTCTTCATTGGCCGAGACATCTCTGGTTGAAGTTGAACGAGTCTTCGGTGCCGGTGCGTATTGAGAGAAACCATCCAGCAACTCTTGTAATCCAAAGTTATTCACCGCCGAACCGAAAAACACAGGTGTTAATTCACCTTTTAAAAAGGCATCTAAATCAAATTCATGGCTTGCACCACGTACCAATTCAACCTCTTCACGCAACTCTTCAGCTTGGTCACCAATCAACTCATCTAAACGAGGATTGTCCAAACCTTCAATCAACTCACCCGTACCGGCATTTTGCCCATCTGCCTTGTCAAACAGACGAATGGTGTCGTTATACAGATGATAAATCCCCTTAAAACGTTTCCCCATACCAATCGGCCAAGTCATCGGTGCACAGTTGATTTTAAGGACGTCTTCTACCTCATCTAACAGATCAATCGGCTCTTTACCCTCACGGTCCAGCTTGTTGATAAAAGTTAAAATTGGGGTATCGCGCAGACGACACACTTCCATTAACTTAATGGTACGATCCTCAACCCCTTTCGCGACATCAATAACCATCAGTGCCGAATCCACCGCCGTTAAGGTACGGTAAGTATCTTCAGAGAAATCTTCGTGTCCCGGAGTATCAAGTAAATTCATCATCACATCGTTATACGGAAACTGCATCACCGATGACGCCACCGAGATACCACGTTCTTGTTCCATCTTCATCCAATCCGATGTAGCTGCACGGTCAGTCTTACGACTCTTAACCGCACCGGCCAACTGAATCGCACCTCCGTATAAAAGTAACTTTTCTGTTACGGTGGTTTTACCCGCATCCGGGTGAGAGATAATCGCAAAGGTTCTGCGCTTACTGGTTTCTAACTGTAAAGACATGTCTCTTTCTCTTATTCTAAAGCCGATTAAAAGGCCCTATAAAAAAGCCAGACAGCGAACTATCTGGCTAAATACAGACTTGATCAAACTGACCAGGCCTGTTCAATCAATTTATTTTGAATTATCAGCGAGCTCTTGCTCTGCTTCAGGCATGTATTTCTTGCCTTTCTTAGCTGCTTTCGCCGCTTCACGCGCTTCACGCTTCATCTCTTGCTCTAAGAATAGACGCTGCAAGTCCTCTTCCTCTTTTTCAGAATCAGGCCCCTCTTTTGGTGCTTTCATTAGATCTTCTTTAGAAACACCTAACATAAGCGCAACGGCACTTGCCACGTAGGTCGATGAGTAAGTCCCCACAACCACACCGACAATCAATGCCATCGCAAAACCGTGAATGATCTCACCACCAATAAAGAACAACGCTAGCAATACCAACAACGTAGTAAATGACGTCATAATGGTACGCGACAACATCTGGTTTACGGCCACATTCGCAACATGTACCGGTGAACCATCGCGCATGGTACGAAAGTTCTCACGCACACGGTCAAAGACAACAATGGTATCGTTAAGGGAGTAACCGATCACCGCGAGGATGGCGGCTAAGACAGTTAAATCAAACTGAACCTGCGTCCAAGCAAACACACCTAAGGTCAATACCACATCGTGGACCAAAGCGGCAACCGAACCCACCGAGAAACGCCACTCAAAACGTAACGCCACGTAAATCAGAACACCAATTAACGCATACAAAACGGCAAGTGCACCATCTTCCGTTAATTCGTCACCCACCTGAGGTCCTACAAATTCCACACGACGTAATTGGATATCGGTTTCTGGGCCTGCACCCAATGCATCCATCACCTGATTACTTAACTGTGCTGAATTCAAACCTTCACGTGGCGCGATACGAATCAACACATCGGTTGCCGAACCAAAGTGCTGAGCAACCGCCTGACTGTATCCCGCTTCAACCAAATCACTACGAACATCATTCAAATCCACTGCTTGCGGATAAGATAGTTCAATCAATGTTCCACCCGTAAAATCGATACCAAAGTTAAGACCTTTCATCCATAACCCGGCAAACGACCCGACAATTAACAGTAATGACAGCACCAAGGCTAATTGGCGTTTACCCATAAAGTCGATCATTTTGGCTTCTTTTTGTTCCATCGTTACTTCACTCATGTTCGCCCCCTAAATTGACAGTTTTTCAACGCGCTTGTTACCGTACATCAAGTTAATGATGGCGCGTGTGCCTAAGATGGCAGTGAACATTGAAGTTAGAATCCCGATTGATAACGTAATCGCAAACCCTTTGATTGGCCCAGTACCAAAACTGAATAGAACAACCGCCGCCAATAAGGTGGTGATGTTCGCATCCGCAATGGTGACAAACGCTTTTTCATAACCGGTATAGATCGCTGTCTGAATCGAACTATTTTTCAACTCTTCTCGAATACGTTCAAAAATCAGTACATTGGCATCAACCGCCATACCGACCGTTAATACAATCCCTGCGATACCTGGAAGCGTTAAAGTTGCTTGTAACATAGATAGCACCGCAACAATAATGACCAAGTTTAAAGTTAAGGCAAGGTTGGCAACCATACCGAAGGTTTTATAACGCCAAACCATCACCACTAACACCAGCATAAAACCAACCACAACCGATAAGAAGCCTTGGTTGATATTATCCTGACCTAAGCTAGGTCCAACGGTACGTTCTTCAACAATCTCCATAGGCGCTGCTAAAGCACCCGCACGTAATAACAGTGCTAAATCTTGTGCTTCTTGTGGCGAATCTAACCCCGTGATCTGGAAACGATTTCCAAATTGTCCACGAATCACCGCCGCATTGATTACGTCTTTCGTGGTGATACGTTTTTTAACCTTGTCACCATTTTGCGTAATCGTTTCAACGCGGTTCTCAATGTAAACCACCGCCATGCGGTTACCAACGTTCTTCTTAGTGGTTGCCAACATCTTACGACCGCCAGCGCCATCCAAGGTAACGTTCACCATTGCAGAGCCCTGCTGAGGATCAATTCCCGACTGCGCATTGATCACATTCTCACCACTGACAATCACGCTGCGTTTTAACAAAATTGGACGTGAATCACGGAACTGATACAACTTAGCACCATGCGGTGCAAAACCAGTTTGTGCCGCACGTGCCGCATCACCACGCTCTTCTACCAAACGGAATTCAAGCGTTGCAGTTGCACCCAAGATCTCCTTGGCACGAGCAGTATCTTGCACACCAGGAAGTTGAACCACAATACGGCGATCCCCTTGCTGTTGAATCACTGGCTCAGCAACCCCTAACTCGTTAATACGATTACGTAACGTGGTAATATTTTGCTGAAGTGCAAACTTCTTGGTATCAGAAATCGTCTTTTCAGACAGGGTTAATTCAACCATTGGCGAAGCGGTGGCTTCGTTCGGCTTGGCTTTTAACTCTTCACCAAACTGCTTATTTAAAACCAACAGGCCTGCTTGCATGGTGGCAATGTCTTTAAACTTAACAAACAGTTTTTCTTCTTCATAGTCTGCATTTACATAACGAACTTTGTTGGCTCGTAACGTTCCTTTGATTTCATCAACATAACGGAAATAGGCTTTTTCAACTGCCGCATCCATGTCCACATCCATCAAAAAGTGCACCCCTCCACGCAAGTCCAGACCTAAATACATCGGTTGAGCACCTAAAGCACTTAAGAAATCCGGTGTTGCGGGCGCTAAGTTCAAAGCGACAACCGCTGTACGCCCTAACGCATCCTTAAGTAAACTTTTAGCTTTTAACTGATCTTCGGTATTATCAAAACGGATTAAAAAGGCACCATTTTCAAACACAGACTCTTTGGGTGTCAGACCGGCATCGGCAATAATCTTATCGACCTTTGTCTGAGTGGCCTCTGAGAACACCACTGATTTAGCGGGTGAAATCTGAACCGCTGGATCGTCCCCAAAAATATTGGGCATGGCATAGGTTAAACCAATCGCCGTCACTAGAATCAGCAGGAAGTATTTCCACGCTGGATAGCGATTAGCGATCACTTTTTGTTGTGCTTGAAACATAGTAAAAATCCGTTATTTGGGGATTGTTTTGCAGGATGTTGAAACAACAAAAGGGGCCTAGGCCCCTTTCATAAAATCAATAACGATTACTCGCCTTTTAATGTGCCTTTTGGCAATAGACGTGAAATATTCTGACGTTCGATTTTAACGATCACATTGTCGGCGATTTCAACATCACAGAAGTTGTCGTTAATGTCACGAACTTTACCACCAAGACCGCCGTAAGTGACCACTTCGTCACCTTTTTTCAAGGCAGAAACTAAGGCTTTGTGCTCTTTTACTTTTTTCTGTTGCGGACGAATTAACAGGAAGTAGAAAACCAAGAACAGTAAAACCAGTGGAATTAAACCTTCCCAACCACTACCTGACGCTGCTGCGCCTTCTGCCATTGCATCACTAATAAAAAAGCTCATTTTGACTCCTAAAAATATAAAAATTTGAACCGGTATATTGTTGCATAGCTTATCAAGCTTTGCACAACTAAAAACAGGCTAACGATCGCATAAACCGACCAGGCCTGTTTAGTTTAAAAAATTAGTTTGTTAAATCTTCTAATACAGGAACATCTTGACCAATTCCTGCATAAAACTCAACCACAAAAGCATCTAGAGAGTTGTCAGCAATCGCATCACGCAACCCCCGCATCAATTTCTGATAGTAGTGCAGATTGTGAATGGTATTTAAACGTGCCCCTTGAATCTCACGGCATTTATCTAAATGGTGCAGATACGAACGGGTATAGTTTTTACAGGTGTAACAATCACACTTTGGATCCAGTGGTAACAAGCTGGTTTTATTGACCGCATTACGAATCTTCACGACTCCTTCAGAGGTGAACAAGAAACCATTACGCGCATTACGGGTTGGGATCACACAGTCAAACATATCAATGCCCCGACGGACAGCTTCTACAATATCTTCTGGTTTACCTACGCCCATTAGGTAACGAGGTTTGTCTTTTGGCATATGTGGTTCAGTGTAATCTAGAGTAGTCATCATCTCCTCTTTAGGCTCACCTACTGACAATCCACCAATCGCATAACCATCAAAACCGATCTCTTTCAGGCCTTCAATCGACTCTTGACGTAGGTCTTCATACATTCCACCCTGCACAATACCAAACAGAGCCGCAGGACTATCGCCATGCGCGTCTTTAGAACGTTTAGCCCAGCGCATCGATAGTTCCATTGAAACTTTAGCCACTTCATGTGACGCTGGGTAAGGGGTACACTCATCAAAAATCATCACAATGTCCGAGCCCAACTTACGCTGAACTTCCATTGACTCTTCCGGTCCCATAAAGATTTTAGAACCGTTGACAGGGCTATTAAAAGTCACACCCTCTTCTTTAATTTCACGCATCTTACCCAAACTAAACACTTGAAAACCACCAGAATCCGTTAGGATTGGACCTTTCCAATGCATAAAATCATGTAAGTCACCGTGCATTTCAATAATATCGGTACCCGGGCGTAACGATAAATGAAAGGTATTGCCGAGAATAATCTGAGCACCTGTGGCCTCAAGCTCCTCAGGTGTCATCCCTTTTACCGTTCCATATGTACCCACAGGCATAAATGCCGGGGTTTCCACATTGCCACGTTCAAACTTTAAACGCCCACGACGTGCTCGACCATCGGTATTATCTAACTCAAATTCCATCTGTTTTCCTTATCTGAACAGGCCTGTTCAGTTTGATTTTGGGCTTTTCGGTAAAATAAACATAGCATCGCCATAACTGAAGAAGCGGTACTTTTGCTCAACCGCGTGTTGATAGGCGTGCATCGTATGTTCGTAACCAGCTAAAGCAGACACTAACATGATTAGAGTTGATTCAGGCAGGTGAAAGTTGGTTAACAAACCATCAATCTGTTTGAACTCGTAACCTGGAGTGATAAAAATATCCGTTTCGCCCTGGTAAGGGGCAATTTCACCTGTTGGGCTAAACGAGGTCGCACTTTCTAAACAACGCACACTGGTGGTACCAACTGCAATCACTCTACCGCCTTTCGCGCGAGTCTCCTTAACTTGCTCAACCAAGGTTTCATCAACTTCTAAATACTCAGAGTGCATCACGTGTTCGGCGATATCGTCTACCTGAACGGGCTTAAAGGTTCCTGCGCCAACATGTAATGTCACAAATCCTAAATTAACCCCTTTATTTTGAATTTCGGCTAAAAAAGCTTCATCAAAATGCAATCCAGCCGTAGGGGCCGCGACAGCACCTGGCTTTGCCGAATAAACGGTTTGATAACGTTCTTTATCTTCTTGAACATCTTCTTGGCGCTCAATATAGGGCGGTAACGGCATATGACCATGCGCTTCTACCAAGTCCAAGGCCGTTTGTTCAGACAGCACTTTTAATACAAATAATGCTCCTTCACGACCCGTTACTTCAACATCAAACGCACCTTCAATCGTTAAGACTGCTCCCTCTTTTGGCGAATTACTTGAACGTACATGACTCAAGATAGTCTGTTCATCGACCACTCGTTCAATTAACAACTCAACCTTACCACCCGTTGATTTCTGACCGAACAGACGGGCAGGAATGACCTTAGTGTTATTAAACACTAACAAATCGTTTGGCTGAAGATAGTCTATTAAATTAGGGAACCGAGCATCAATGGCACACTGATTAGCAGAAGCATTTGGATCTAACACCAACAATCGGCTACCACTACGCTCAGTCGCTGGCTGCTGTGCTATCAATTCATCAGGTAGATTAAAGAAAAAGTCTTGTCGTTTCACTCTGGAAAATCGCATCCGTTTGAATGTCTCAAACCGATTATGCGCCTATACAATAAAACGCGGTATTCTCCACTAAATCCTCTATTGTTTCAAGAATTTATCTCTAAAAACCATAGGGAACACTGGTTGGAGTTTGGAAACGGGGTTAAGCAGAAAGTAAATATTGATCATCTTTAGTGAATTTTAGATCCGTTGCACAGACAGGTTTACTAAACAAGAAGCCCTGCCCAATGTCACAACCCAAGGCTTTTAAGAGTTCGAATTGCCCTTTGGTCTCAATACCTTCTGCAACGACAATTAAGTTTAAATCATGTGCAAGATTGATAATGGATTTGGCAATCGCATACTGGCGTTTATCCTCTAAAATATTTTCAACAAAGGCTCTATCTACCTTAAGCGTATCCAACGGAAACATGGTTAAATAATGTAATGAGGCGAAACCAGTTCCAAAGTCATCCAAAGCAATTGAAAATCCTTGAGCCTTCAAAAAATGTATTTTTTCAATACTGCGCTCAATATTATCTAAAAGAACGGTTTCTGTCAGTTCAATCTGTACGGTTTCAGGTTTAACACCCATTTTTTGAAACTGGTTAATAGCCTGATCACAAAAATCTTCATCTGCAAACTGTCTAGCAGAGACGTTAATTGAGTACTTTAATTGAATACTTTGATTCTGCCAGTCAATAATTTGTTTCCCTGCCTGCATAATCATCGACTCACTCAGCGGCCAAATCAACCCCGTTTCCTCTGCAACAGGGATAAATACGGCAGGTGAAGGTGATGGTGTGCCGTCCAAATTAATCCAACGTGCTAAAACCTCAACCCCAATTGTGCGACCTGTTTTCATATCCACCAACGGCTGATAGTGGGGCTGGATAAAACCATCATGAATCGCTATTTTTAACTGCGACTGGAGATCCACCATATTTGAAGCATGTTCAGCCATATCTTGAGTAAAGAACTTTAAAGCTAATCCTTGGTTTTTAGCTTGATACATCGCCGCATCGGCATTCTTAATTAAGGTTTCGGAATTCAGACCGTCCATTGGATATCTAGCAACCCCAACACTGGCTGAAATATTGACACTATGACCCTGTACCACAAACGGTTTCTCTAGCAGCTCTGTAAGCGTGCGAACATAGACTTGAATCTCAGGTTCCGATACACCAACCTTTTTAACAATGACAAACTCATCACCACCAAAACGACTGATCACCCCTTTACTTGAATCCATGCAGCTATTTTGAAAACGTTTGGCCACTTTTTTTAATAGCTCATCACCAACCGAATGGCCGTAGGCATCGTTAACATATTTAAAGCGGTTCAAATCTAAAAACAGAACTGCAAACTCATTGGTTGGTTCATCTAAGCGCTCATAAGAGATCAAATTAGACATATACTCATCAATATAACGACGATTAGGTAAGTCGGTTAAAGGATCATAAAAACCCATCTTTTTAACCTTTTCATCCGCTATACGCTTCTCAGTAATATCAATATTGGTTGAACGAACCCCCACAATCTGTTTTTTAGCATTCTGCAACGGACCACATAAATGCTGAATCCAGCGAACATCACCTGATTTGGTCACAATACGAAACTCAATATTTTCTGGTTTACCATTCGTATTCACGTGATGCAAATGACCGCACCAATCACCCTGATCTTCGGGATGGATGATTTGATCCATAAAATTAGGTTGTGAATAAAATTCCTCTTGGGTATAACCGGTCATCTCTAGCACCGCTGGAGAAACATATTGATACTCTCCAGAAACTGAACGAATGTATTTAAACTCTAAAGAAAAATCAGCCACTGCCTTAAACAGCGAATGCTCCTGTTCAAACTTAGACTTAAGCAACACCACATTTGCTAATAACAATGCCACCAATAGCGAGGTTAGCACTGGCATGACAAAATAAGAGAGGTGAATGTCTAAATGAATCTGATCAAATTGCACATAGGCAAGAGGAATCACTAACAGAAACCCAATAAACAAAGCTCGACTATAAACAAACAATGTTTCTTTTAGATTTTTGGCATGGACTAAAGCCATTATTATTCAACCTCTATTGCAAACTACATGCGTCATAAAAAATATCAGCAGGGCATTATTAGTTTTATTTATCACCAGGTCAAAACACATTTTTTTATCCTGCCACAAAATAGCTGTATAAGTAGTTTTATGGGATACAAAAAAAACTGTGATTAAATTAGTCCAATCTCTAAGGCTATTTACTTGACATAACTCTTAAATCGGCCTAAAATCCTGCCCACGTTACATGCCAGTGTGATGGAATTGGTAGACATGACGGATTCAAAATCCGTTGCTCGTGAGAGCGTGGCGGTTCGAGTCCGCCCACTGGTACCATTTAAACTCTCGTTTAAATGTCTTTAATATTGTACGACCGTAGCTCAGTTGGTTAGAGCACTACCTTGACATGGTAGGGGTCGGTGGTTCGAATCCACTCGGTCGTACCAATTTATTTTGTATAAATTTCAAGTCCCCTTCAAAACTTATTCAGCAACATTTTATATACTTAAAACATAATTTTATCTGTCTTAATCTTCACGATTTATTCCTTGGAATATCTGTTTAAATGCAGAAAACTAAAAAAAACGTTTTTTTTAGAAAAAACACTTGCACCCCACAACATTTCCCCTATAATACGCACCCATACAGAGCAACGCTCTTGTTACTATTCCCGATTAGTTCAGTTGGTAGAACACCGGACTGTTAATCCGTATGTCGCTGGTTCGAGTCCAGCATCGGGAGCCAAATTTTAAAAAGCCGCACATGTTGCGGCTTTTTTTATACCTAAAATTCTTGATAATGATTCTGGTATTCTATGCTCTGTTTCTATTATTTCTATAAAGGCTTCCTGCCCCAATGCTAAGTTATTTACACTCTTTCCACGCTGGTAATTTTGCCGATGTTTTAAAACATACAGTGCTAGTTCATACCTTAGAATACCTAATGCGTAAACCTGCCCCTATATTTTATTTGGACACACACTCAGGGCCAGGTGGATTTGAGTTAAATTCAAAAGAAGCACAAAAAAATTGTGAGTATCAAAATGGGATTGGGAGACTTTGGGATGAAAACCATCTTTCTGATTCACTCACTAACTATGTCGATTGCATTAAAGCCTTCAACCAGCTCAATCAAAACAATTTGGACAACTTACAGTTTTACCCAGGCTCTCCTTGGTTTGCGACGCACCTACTTCGCGAACACGATCGTATTTCTCTTTGCGAGTTACACCCCCGTGAACAACAAACTTTATCCGATAACTTTAAGCGTGACCGACGAGTCAATATCTTTAATAAAGATGGCTTTCAAACCGCAATTGGAGCAATGCCTCCTAAGGAGCGTCGAGGTTTAGTATTGATTGACCCACCTTACGAAATTAAATCGGATTATCAACGTGTTGTTGAGGTATTGATTGAATGCCACAAACGATTTGCAACGGGAACTTATGCTGTTTGGTATCCAGTAGTACAACGTCAACAAATTGATTCAATGTTAAACGCCATCAAACAAAGTGGAATTAAAAACATTCAAATCTTTGAACTTGGTTTAGAAGCGGACACTCAACAAAGAGGCATGACGTCAAGCGGTATGATTGTGATTAATCCGCCTTGGACTCTAATGGCGGCAATGAAGGAGAGCTTGCCTTATTTAGCAGAAAAACTTGCAGGTAAAAAAGGGGTATATAAAATCCAACAACTTGTGGATGAATAACTCTAACGAATTCGTTTAAGCCAATAACTTGCTATAATCACCATCAAGACCGCTGGCAAGAATGCACCGATTATTGCTGGTAACTGATAGACGACACTCAGATTTCCAAACATCTGGTTAAGTAAACTGAATGTCATCCCGATCAAAATTCCGACAAAAATGCGTTGTCCAATACTCACCTGTCGATGTGATCCAAAAATAAGTGGGAACACAATCGCAATCATTCCAATCACCACTAATGGCATGGCCAATTTTCGCCAAAATGCCAATTGATACTGCTCTGAATCTAATTCATTCTCCTGTAAGAAGTCAATATGTCGATAAAGATCAACCACACTCATATACCGGCTTTCAATATTCAAACTGTCTAACACATCAGGTTTTAAAGGAAAATCCAACGACTGCTGTTTCCTATATTGAGACTGCCAATCAATCTTAGGAGCATTGTGTGCAGATAACAGTTCTGGCAAATCAATATCAGATTTAACAAAAGTCAAAGCCTGTTTATTAATATTAAACAAAATCCATTCACCATTAATGTATTCAGCTTTTTTAGCAAAGGAATAGTGTGTTAACGCTCCCTGTTTCTGGGTGTAAATACGGACTCCTCGTAATTCACTACTCGAAATAATACGATTTACATGTATATAGCGGTTAGGTTCTTTCAACCAAAAACCACTACTACTTCCTACTGAATAGCCGCTCTGCAGAGCTTCTCCACGTAATTTTTTAGCATAGGACTCTGACTTGGGAGCAACAAACTCTCCCATCAATGCAATAAAAAGCCAAATTAACATCGCTGTTTTTAAAACGGCCAGCAAAATACGAGCAATAGACCAACCAGTTACTCTTAGAATGGTCAATTCTGACTGATTCGCTAGCCCTCCTAAGCCCATCAAGGCACCAATCAATAGCGCTACAGGAAAAATTTCGTAAGCATAAACGGGTAATTTTAATAGTGTATATAAAGCCCCTTTAGCTATGGTATACGACTCCGTCAGCTTGCCAATTTGAACCATAAACTCAAAAAAGCCAAGAATCACCAAAAGAACAAAAAGTACCAATATTGTATGCGTAAAAACCACTTGACCAAGATATCGTTCTATACGATTCATGATATGCTCTCCGCAGAGGAGTGACTGCTACGCCCTCTAAAAGATTTTTTTACTCGTGGTTGCCATAAGGCATAAATCAAAAATAACAAAGGGATCGGCCATAAGGCGAATTCCACAGGAATTCCGCCTGAAGAGGCACCGTCTCTTACAGTTACCAAAGATTGGTTATAGATCACATACAAAACGATAGCAATAAACAACTTAGCAAAACGCCCTTCTCTCGGACCTGTCTTACTCAATTTAAGCCCCAATAGACCAAGAATAATAATTCCAAATGGTGTCACTATTCGCCACTGTAATAATACTTGATCCTCTAAACGATCTGATTCTAACAAAACCGAAGTGGGTGACCACAACCCCTTATTCCTCTTTCGTGTCGCAGCTTCAATTTCAGGTAAATAGCCTTCAAACCGATCAAAATATTGGACTGTTAGAGTCTCTTTTTTAGAATAGAGACCTTCATAACGTTTCCCCTTTTCTAACACCAAAGCCAAACGATCATTAATCCATTCAAACTGACCAGAAGGAGCCATTAACACTAAATTGCTTTTCGGGCTTTTATATTGAATCCAAACATCTTTCATTCTGCCATCTGAATCAATTTTACGAGCATATAGAACCCCTTTTTTATCAGGCAGACTATTGAATTTACCTGCAACCAATCCCGCAAACGGAGAACTGGTTTGTGCCTCCATAATTAAGGCCGTCTCTTTTTCATAACTCCAGGGGGTCACATACAAAGTAATCCATGCTGTTAACAATGCAAAAGGGAGTAAAAACCAAAAAACGACTTTCTGAAAGTATCGAGGTGACACACCACAACTGTTCAACACCACCATTTCATGGTCTTGATACAAACGTCCTACTGCTAACATTACGCTTAATAGAGCGACTAACGGCAAAATAATTTCTAAAGCAGAGGGAATTTTTAATAATAGAACTTGAAAAACAACAGAAGCTGGGAGCTTACCTTCCACTGCTAGTGCGAGAAGTTTGGTTGTCTCAGTTCCAAAGGTAATTAATAACAACACAGCCAATACCGCCAAAAAGGTCGCTAACAACTCTTTTAATAAATATCGGTCTAGAATTCGCAAAACCATCACCTAAGACTTTAAAATGGTAAAATTAAACGTATTTACAGTGCAAGCTCCAAACTGAGCAGGCCTGATATCAGCATTATACAAAACAAAGTCACTAATAACCGTAAACAAAGGTTTTTTACCAGATGAAACGCATTTCCTTTAGCTTTGATACTTCTTTCTCGTCAGAATATGACTCTTTAATTATGCCTGTTTTTTCCGAGGGTGAATTTGTCCAGGCCTGTTCATTTCTAGATTCTGATTCAGAATTAACAGAGCTGGTTGTACAGCTGAAAGCGTCTGGCGACTTCAATGGTAAAACTGGCAAAACACTCATGCTGATGCAACCAACCGACCAACCGATCAAGCGCATATTACTGGTTGGCCTTGGCACTCAAGAGAAATTAACAGCAAAAAGCTATTTAACCAGCATCAAAGCAGCCGCAGCTGCATTAGAAAACAGTGGTGCTGAAAAGGTATTAAATGCTTGTGTGTTAGCTCAACCAGAGGATCAAAACACAGTCTGGGCAGTCCGCCAAAACGCACAAACATTTCAGCAAAACTTTTATGATTACGCACATGAAAGCCGTGGTGAACACACCGCCAAAGACCCTAAATTAAGCAGTATGGCCTTTACCGTTGATAATGAAGCCAACAATGAATTTGCTGCTAAACAAGGTCAAGCTTCTGCATTAGGTATGGCGGTCACTCAAGAATTAGCCGATATGCCGAGTAATTTTTGTACCCCAGCCTATTTAGCTCAAACAGCAATTGAATTAGGCAACACCTACGGCTTTGAAACCAAGATCCTAGAGCGTAAAGAGATGATTGAAATGGGCATGGGCTCGTTTATGTCAGTCGCACAAGGTACCGAAACTCCCCCTAAAATGATCTGCCTGTCCTATAAAGGATCAGAATCAGATGATGCGCCGATTGCTCTAGTCGGTAAAGGGGTGACATTTGATACTGGTGGAATCTCCTTGAAGCCTGGAGCTTCCATGGATGAGATGAAATACGATATGGGTGGCGCCGCCACTGTATTAGGAGTATTTAAAGCATTAGGTGAGTTAAAACCGAATATCAATGTCGTGGGAGTTATCCCCGCTACTGAAAATATGCCTGCGGGTAATGCTATAAAACCAGGCGATGTTGTGACCTCTCTATCAGGCCAAACCATAGAAATTTTAAACACCGACGCTGAAGGTCGTTTGATTTTATGTGATGCGTTAACTTACGCACAACAAACCTATAAGCCTGCAAAAGTCATTGATATGGCAACCTTAACCGGTGCTTGTATTGTTGCTTTGGGTCGTCACGTTTCCGGTTTAATGGCAAATAATCAACCAATGGCCGATGCTTTATTAACAGCTGGTTTAGAAACCTATGACCGTTTCTGGCAAATGCCTTTAGGTGAAGAGTGGGATGAACAGTTAAAATCTAACTTTGCAGATATGGCTAATATCGGCGGGCCAGCAGGTGGCACCATTACTGCCGGTCAATTCTTAGCACGTTTTGTTAAAGATGTAGACTGGGCTCATTTAGACATCGCTGGAACAGCTTGGGTAAGCGGCGATAAAAAAGGCGCAACGGGTCGCCCAGTTCCAGCCGTGGTTCAATACCTATTAAATGAAATCAAATAAGTCGATCCCAGTAAAATGTCAGATTCAAACAGCACTCCAGACGTATTGTTTTATGTACTCAATAGTACAGAACCTGCTAAACGTGAACAATTCCTAAGCAAATTGCTCAAGAAAATTGTGAGCGAAAAGCGTGTGTGTGATGTGCGTTTTGAAAATGAGCAAGAAGCCAAACGTTACGATTTGACTCTGTGGGATTATCAGCCACAGAGCTTTATTGTTCATAGCGTACAAAATGCTTTGCCTGCTCCTATTCAGCTGCACGGTAAACAGATACTCAAACCGTCAAATGATGTTTTGGTGAATTTACACCCTGAATTTCCTGAGATGTTTTCTGGTTACACACGAACCATCGAAATCCTTGATCAAACCGAATACTTAGTACAAATGGGAAGAGAACGCTGGAAAGCCTATAAAGCCCAGGGGCTTGAACCCACTGTACACAAGATTGGATTTTAATTACATAAAAAAACCGGCATAAGCCGGTTTTCTTTTATCTGCAAAAACATGTGTAAAAAACTAGATACTTTCTTGCCTATTCTTAACCGCTCTGCGAATCGGCGCGATAAAGACACCCAGCATTAACCCAAGAATTCCCGCTACCGCTAACACCAATGCTTTTTTAGGTTTGGCCGGTTTTACTGCCGGTAAAGCTGGCTGATCCACCGTTACCACACCAAATTTATTCAAATCTAGCTTTAAGCTTTCCAACTCTGAAAGTTGTTGCTGTAATCCACGAAGCTTTGCAATAAACGGATCATCATTTTCCTCGATTACGTAACGCCATCAGCTCTGCTTCTAATAATTTAAAGCCCAGATGGTAAAGAGGCAAACCTTGATTGTACCTTCACCTGTGGACCGGTTGCCATCGGCTCGGACAAACCTAAAGAGCGAGCAATACTTGCTGCCTCCTCTAAACGCACAATACGATCTAAACGTCGATCTTTTTCAATCTTACGGTAACTGATAATCTGATCTTTAATCCGTTGCTGACGAATGGTTAACTCTGACTGAATATCTTGATAATATTGTTTTACCGTTTTCTCTTTAGCCATGGCCACTAGGGAATTTAAGATCCCTGCCGTTTTTTCAGCCGAAAGCTGAAGTTGTAAATTAACCAAAACTTCTTCTGTTTTTGACTTTGCACTTGGGAATTTAATACTAATATCTTTTGAAAACACTTCAAAAGCCCTGTTAAAACGCACTTATTTCTGCACTCCTTGATAAGTTGAAAACTTAACGTCATATAGATAAACCAAATCAAATTCAGTAAAAACCTGTTGCTTTACTTCTCTGGATGCCAACTTTTCCAAAAAGTTTTTATAAACATCTTTTTCTTTATAAAATGCTTTACCCACTAAAAGGTTCAAAGCATTCATTTCCTGTATATCTTCTACTGTTGGTGGAAGCAAATAAGCCGTTGATTTATAGCTCGGCGTGACTAAAAATGGATAAGCAGCTGCCAACATTACAGAGATAACAGCAACAGAAATAATAAGCCACTTCTGCTTTACAAGCCCACTCCACAATTCAAATAAATCTATTTCATCATTGTTTATATCCGGTGTCTGTCCCATTCCAGCTTGCTGTCCAGAAGACGAATTATTCATAATAGATTCCTACATTAATTATTTACTTCCTTTTCCTCTGCATTCTTTTCTATAATGAAATGAATCTCGTTACTTAAAAGTAGGTTAAGGTTAGCGTATGGACATTACTCAACTGCTCGAATTTAGCGCACAACAAGGTGCATCTGATTTACACCTTTCTGCTGGCTTACCTCCGCTCATTCGTCTTGATGGTGATATCAAACGCCTAGACACACCTAGTTTAGAACCCGAAGATATTCATCGCATGGTCTACGACATTATGGACGATGAACAACGCAAGCACTTTGAAGAGCATTTAGAGAGCGACTTTTCATTTGAGATACATAATGTGGCGCGTTTTCGTACCAATGTATTTGTCCAAAATCGAGGCTTAGCCGCTGTCTTCAGAACAATTCCGAGTGAAGTTCTCACCTTAGATGACTTAAATTCACCTGAAATTTTTAGAAGTATTTCAGAGACCCCACGAGGTTTGGTACTCGTTACTGGCCCAACAGGTTCTGGGAAATCCACCACCCTTGCTGCAATGGTGGATTACCTAAATGAACGCAAAAACTCTCACATCTTAACCATCGAAGACCCGATTGAATTTGTCCATGAACCGAAACGTTGCCTAGTCAATCAACGTGAAGTCCATCGTGACACTCATAGCTTTGCTAACTCTTTACGCTCTGCACTGCGTGAAGATCCAGACATTATCCTGGTGGGTGAAATGCGAGATTTAGAAACGATTCGCTTAGCCTTAACGGCTGCCGAAACGGGACATTTGGTTTTTGGAACCTTGCACACCAGTTCCGCTGCTAAAACCATTGACCGTATTATCGATGTCTTTCCAGCCAATGAAAAAGAGATGGTGCGCTCCATGTTATCTGAATCTCTCAAGGCTGTTATCGCTCAAACTTTATTGAAAAAGATTGATGGTGGTCGTGTGGCAGCTTATGAAATTATGTTGGGCACCTCCCCTATTCGTAACTTAATTCGTGAAGACAAAATTGCACAAATTAACTCGACGATACAAACATCAAATCGAATCGGTATGCAGACACTGGATCAAGACTTGGCTCGCTTAGTTAAAGAAAATCAAATATCGTTAGAGACGGCTCGCACTAAAGCCACCAATAAAGACAGCTTTATTGTGTAAGCCTGAACGTTAAAAATAATAAAGGTCGATAGAACATTATGTCCAATACATCAAAAGATGACCTACACAACCTCCTCACATATTTTACCAATCAGGGAGGTTCCGACCTTTTTGTCACCGCCGGCCGTGAAGCAGTGATGAAAAAAGACGGCGATCTAGTCAATATCACCCAGGATGTGATCTCACCTGCTATGGCGAAAGAGATTGCTTACTCTATTATGAATGCAGAGCAACTTTCACAGTTTCAAAAAACGAATGAATGTAACTTTGCTTACCATATTCCAGGAACCGCTCGATATCGTGTGAATGTTTTTATTCAGCGTGGTACGCCAGGCCTGGTCATTCGTGCCGTTCATACAGAAATCCCTCAGTTCGATAGCTTAAACCTACCTCCGATTCTTAAAGACCTCATTATGTCAAAACGGGGGCTTATTCTATTTGTAGGGGGAACGGGTTCGGGTAAATCCACCAGTCTCGCAAGCCTGGTAGATATACGCAACTCAGAAAGTGCCGGTCACATCATTACCATTGAAGACCCGATTGAATTTGTACACTCCCACAAAAAATGCGTCGTCACCCAACGTGAAGTGGGCGTAGATACGGACAGCTACGAAGTTGCTCTAAAAAATACCTTACGCCAAGCGCCTGATGTTATTTTGATTGGTGAGATTCGTGATGAAGACACGATGAACCATGCCATTGCATTTGCTGAAACAGGTCACTTGTGTTTATCGACATTACACGCCAACAATACCAATCAAGCATTAGACCGAATCATTAACTTCTTCCCCCCTATTCAAAGACACCATGTTTTAATGGATTTATCGCTTAACTTACGAGCGATTGTTTCTCAGCGACTCATTCCGAACCTTGAAGGTGGGCGTATTGCCGCCGTTGAAGTCATGATCAATACTCCGAGAATGCAGGATTTAATTTTTAAGGGTGACATTAGCGCGATTAAAAAACTCATGGAAGATTCGGAAGACCTGAAAATGCAGACTTTCGATAAATCACTATTTGATCTATATGAAACGGGCAAAATCAGTTATGAAGAAGCACTTAGAAATGCAGACTCATTAAACAACTTACGCATTAAAATTAAATTAGAAAGCAAACGCCAACCACCCGATCTAATGGAAGAGTTAACGGGCAGTCAGTCTGGTGAAATGACATTTAAAGTACAAGAAGATACTAACGAATCAATTTGATTATCAAAACACAATCTCAGCAGGCCTTTATACCCCTTACGGAGTGTGTCCGGTTCTGCTGAGAGTGCACTTACAAGTTGTAATCTATGTGCCTTATTAAATAGGGCTCTACCTTAAATCTCCAACGCCAACCATGCCGTTTTTAAACTGTTTGATTTGATCTCGTAACGAAGCAGCCGCTTCAAAATCTAAGCCTTTTGCCGCCTTGTACATCTCTTTTTCCAGCTGTTTAATTTTCGATGCCAGCTCCGCTGGTTTCATATGTTTTATTTCTGCATCATAAGCCGCATTTGGTTCAGCGGCCTTTTTGCCTTTTGTGGAACGGCTAGACTTACTGGCATAAGGCGAGTCATCCAAAATATCACTGACTTTTTTATTCAACGATTGCGGGGTAATACCATGTTCTTTATTGTGTTTAATCTGTTTTTCGCGGCGACGTTGCGTTTCATCCATCGCTTTTTTCATCGACTTGGTGATTTTGTCGGCATACAGAATCGCTTTACCATTGACGTTTCGTGCCGCACGCCCCATGGTCTGATCGTTCTTTGATTCAGACCATGGGGC
>JAYENR010000027.1:0-3987 GCA_034722175.1 Pseudomonadota bacterium
CCTTGAGGTATCGAAACCTCCACCTCTTCACTGACTTGGTATCCATCAGAATCTAAAATAAAAAACCGTTTCACAAAGGAAAATACCGATACCTCAAGGAAATCATCATGATGTGCTTAAAAAGGGCAAAGGGCTGTGTTGGAAAAACAGACGCTATTTTGTAAAGTTGATGGCTCAACCGCAAGAACTCTACGTTTCTGAACCGTATCGTTCGTTAATTGATATGCAGTTATGTCTTACCGTTTCTAAATTGATTAATTTGGAATCCGGTGAGCAATATGTAGCGTGTTTTGATGTGTTTTATCACGATAAATCCAGTTCCAGTGTGCAGATTTCTGTATAGATCGCCGATTATTCGCTTAATACTTGAATAAAGTCTGTTTGTTATTTTAGGTGATTGAAATAACGGCTTGCACCATTTTAAGAAATTAGTGTTTTTTATGGTGCTCCTTGGTTTTGATTATTTCATGCGATAAATAATTTCACTGTTAACCCCTTGTTATTTAAAGGCTATTTAGTTTTTGTTGTTTTGGCATCATATTTGTTAGTTAATTAGTTCAAAAGTTTTAGACCTGTTGTCGGGTCACACTGTTTTACAGTGCCCGACGCATTTCGTTTTTGCTTCGGGCCTTATTCTAAAGGGTTGCAATGAAGCAAAAATTAATCCTGATTGGTTCAGGCATGGTCGGCGCTCGGTTCATAGAGCGACTGCTAATTGAATCGCCAAATCAATTCGATATCCGAGTGTTCAATAAAGAACCAATGGGTGGCTATAACCGCATCATGCTCTCCCCTGTCTTAGCGGGTGAAAAAACGCTTCCTGAAATAATGACCCATGACTTTAACTGGTTTGAAGAACGTGGCGTACATCTGCATGCTGGCACCACCGTTGTCGGTGTCGATACCCTTAATAAAACCATCAAAACCGATTTAGGTGCTAGCTATGAATACGATCAGCTAGTGATTGCCACTGGCTCAAACCCTTTTGTGATTCCTGTTCCTGGCGCCGAACTACCGGGCGTGGTGACTTTTCGTGATACACGTGATGTTGACTTGATGTTAGAAGCCTCTAATCGTCACCCTAAAGCAGTGGTGATTGGGGGAGGCCTGTTAGGTTTGGAAGCGGCCAATGGTCTGAAAGTTCGCGGTATGGATGTCACCGTCGTGCATCGAAGCGATGTGTTAATGAATGTTCAAATGGATGAAGTCTCGGGTGGTTTACTGAAAACAGCTCTGGAAAAACAGGGTTTAAAGTTTGAGATGAACGCCAATACCGTGGCGATTGAGGGCGAGGACCGAGCCACTGGCGTACGGTTGTCAGATGGTCGAGTTTTACCTGCGGATTTAGTGGTGATGGCGGTCGGAATCAGACCGAATAAAACCGTGGGTGAAAAGATAGGGCTGAATGTAAACCGCGGTATTGTGGTGAACGACCAATTGCAGACCTCTGACGATGCTATCTATGCCTTAGGCGAGTGCGCTGAGCACCGTGGCAGCACTTACGGTTTGGTCGCGCCGCTCTATGAACAGGCACAAGTCTTGGCTCAAGTTTTATCGGGTAATGATTCGGCTTACAGTGGCAGTTTGACTTCCACCATGTTGAAAGTAACCGGTATTCAACTGTTTTCAGCGGGTGAATTTTCAGATTCGCACGAGACCGATTCAATTGTTTATCAAGATTTGAGTCAAAACGTCTATCGCAAAGTGGTGTTAAAGGATAACAAGATTGTTGGCTCGGTGATGTTTGGCGACACATCGGGCGCAAAATGGATTTTTGAAAATTTGATTTCTGGTAAGGACATGGGTGCTTGCAGAGACTTTTTAGTATTTGGAGAAGGTTTCTGCGAACAGTAGCGGAGCCAAAGGGATAAAAAATGAGTAAACAAAAAATAGTCGTGGTTGGTAATGGCATGGTGGGTCACAACTTTATTGAAAAGTTAGTGGCCAGTGAAGGGTATGACAACTTTGAAGTTCACACCTTTTGTGAAGAACCTCGTGTCGCCTATGACCGCGTTTATCTGTCATCGTACTTTTCAGGAAAAACTGCAGAAGACCTATCTTTAGTGAAACCCGGTTTCTATGAAGAGAATGGCGTAGAGATCTATATGAACGACAAAGCCGTCGCGATTGATACGGATGCCAAAACCGTTACTTCTGAAGTCGGCGTGACCATTGATTACGATAAGTTGATTATGGCCACCGGTTCTTACCCGTTTGTGCCACCGATTGATGGTAATGATCGTGATGGGTGTTTGGTTTATCGTACTATCGAAGATTTGGATGCGATGAAAGAAGTAGCTGCCATAGGTAAAGTGGGAGTTGTTGTCGGGGGTGGCCTGTTAGGTTTAGAAGCGGCCAAAGCGTTAGTTGATTTAGGCTTAGAAACCCATGTGGTTGAATTTGCGCCACGTTTAATGCCTGTTCAGTTAGATGATGGTGGTGCAGCGTTACTGAAACGTAAAATCGAAAACTTGGGGGTGACGGTTCACACCTCTAAAGCCACCACGCTGATTACCGATGGCGAAAACTGCATCAATAAAATGCTGTTTGCAGATGGTGAAGAGCTGGAAACCGATATGGTGTTGTTCTCAGCGGGTATTCGCCCAAGAGACGATCTGGCTAAGGCTTCAGGTCTTGAGTTAGGACCGCGTGGTGGGATTCAAATTAATAACCAATGTAAAACCAATGATCCAGATGTCTTTGCGATTGGTGAGTGTGCCTTACATGACGGCATGATTTACGGTTTGGTGGCACCAGGTTATGCGATGGCGCAAGCCGTAGTGAATCAGTTAAACGCTGAACCTGCTAGTTTTGAAGGTGCGGACATGAGTACCAAATTAAAACTGATGGGGGTCGATGTGGCCTCAATTGGTGACCCACACGGAACGGATGAGAATGCGCTGTCGTATGTCTATGAAAATGGACCTGAAGAGATCTACAAAAAGATCGTGGTCACGCCAGATGGTAAAAAACTATTAGGTGCGGTACTGGTTGGGGATGCTGAAGATTTCGGTAACCTGTTACAAATCATGTTAAATGACATGGATTTACCGGAACACCCAGATGCACTGATTCTGCCGAATCGTGATGGTTCAGGTACTGACCTGTTTGGCCCAGATGCGTTACCAGAGACTGCACAGTTATGTTCTTGTTATGACGTCTCTAAAGGCGACATTATCAACGCAGTTGAAGGCGGCTGTTGCACTATGGCCGATGTAAAAGCGACTACCGAAGCCGGAACCGGTTGTGGTGGCTGTGTGCAGTTAGTCACTAATGTGTTAAATAGCGAATTAGAAAAACGCGGTGTGGAAGTCAACACCGATATTTGTGAACACTTTGGTTATACACGCCAAGAGCTTTACCACATTTGTCAGGTCGAAGAGATTAAAGACTTTGATACCTTGATTACTAAGCACGGTAAAGGCTGTGGTTGTGAAGTCTGTAAGCAAGCGTCAGGGAGTATCTTTGCATCTTTGTGGAATGCTTATGCGATGGCTGATGATCAAATTCCTTTACAAGATACCAATGATAACTATCTAGGTAACACTCAAAAGGACGGAACCTACTCAGTCATTCCACGTGTTCCTGGTGGTGAGATCACCCCTGAAAAACTGATTGTTTTAGGTGAAGTGGCTAAGAAATATAAGCTTTACACTAAAGTAAATGGGGGGCAACGTATTGTTCTATTTGGTGCCCAAATGAATGATCTGCCAGCGATTTGGAAAGAGCTGGTTGATGCTGGGTTTGAATCTGGGCAGGCCTATGCCAAGTCACTACGTACGGTTAAATCGTGTGTCGGTTCAACCTGGTGTCGTTTCGGTTTAGATGACTCCGTTACCATGGCGATTGAGTTAGAGAACCGTTATAAAGGCGTTCGTTCACCTCATAAAATGAAAATGGGTGTCTCTGGTTGTACCCGTGAGTGCGCCGAGGCACAAGCGAAAGATATCGGCTTGATCTCAACCGAGAATGGTTGGAACCTATTTG
>JAYENR010000028.1:0-3979 GCA_034722175.1 Pseudomonadota bacterium
CAAGAATTTTTGCACAGAAAATGGATCCAGAACTGCTCTGTGCAAAAATTCTTGCTTTCGTTTCACCTTGTGAGCCAGCAAAGACTTTACCACGAACACTTCCATAGATATGCACACTGCCATCTGCAATCACTTCCGCTCCAGCATTAACCGAACCCATAACAATCAGGTCTCGATCCTTAGCATAGATTTGTTGACCAGAGCGTACTGCCTTATTAATGACCATTGCGGTTTTTAAACCAACCTCTTCTTGTATCTCTTTTTCTGGCTCAGGCTCTTTTATTGGCTTAGGTCGTTTTTTCAGATTCGAATCTTCACTAAAAACAGCAAGCCCTGCATAAGACGCCTGTTCTTTCATGGCTTCATTTGTTGTTCTAATACCGATTGGTATCATCTGCTTTTGATTCAAAAACTCTAATAACAGTGCAAAATAAGTAGGATCTAAGTTATCAACTTCTGGCTCTATTACCACAGGGATGCCTGCAAAAAACTCAGGGGCTTGACTAATTTTTTCATCAATCGCTTGTTTGGTTAATTCAATATCAGAAGAATGAAGTTTTAAAACGGTTAAAGAAAGAATTGACCCTTTAAGATCGATGGCTTTTTTCATAATACAGGGTAAAGCTCTTAGATGAAATGTGAATAGAAACGCAGTCTACTAGAGCTGTAAAGCAGAGTCAATCAAGTCCATTGAATTGCAAAATAAAGCGTATGTTAATAATGAAAATACAACTATTGAAAGTGGAAAATTCGATACAAATCTAAGTTTTATTTAATAGAACTTTCTTTTTCTTGAATAACCGGTACACGATTTGTAAACCAGAAGAAAAACAGCAGTGTAAACAAACCTACGCCATAACGCCCCACCCAATCGTGAGAAATCGTAAACAAATCGGGAGAATCCATTACCACCAAAGTAATCGCATAAATACGAACCATATTGATTAACATCAATAATAGATAACCTATTAAAGACCACAGTAGTTTATATTTGAATTCGGTTGGATAAGCTAAAATTGCGGCAAGATATAATAAGAAAGGTACAAGACCATTACATTCATGCAAAATGTGCAAATTCATGCCATGTTCAAGTATTAAAGTATCGCCCTGCATTACGAGGGGAATATGAAAAAAATTCACCCACATTGAAGTGAGCTGAATGGTCAGTTGAGTTTGAAACTCATTCACAAAAAAAGAGGGGCGAAAACCCCTCTATAAATGTCAGCATGAAAAGCAGTAAAACCCAGAGGCCATATCCGATTGCGAATTTAACCATCTGAGCTTACTACCTTATATTTAACTTTCTATTATCTTACCGATTATTTCGAAAGTTTTCTACGTGCTACTAATGCACCTAAACCTAAGAACGCTAAAACACTTGCTAACAAACTTGTATTGTCATATGCACTAACACTATTACTTGATGATCCTGCTACTTTGGTTGTTGCAGTCACATCAACTTCAGCACCGTCAGCATTTGCAGCATCGGTATAAGTAACGGTTACGGTTGCCGTTTTAATGCTGGTATAGCCGGTTGCTACGCCCTCGAATACACCATAGTCAGTACCACGTTCAGTTAAAGTGACTTCACCCGTATCCCTACCATTGGTTACCGTTACAGTCACTGTTTCCGCCACTAACGGATCTGTATTCAAGTCTGCATCCGTTACACGAATTGCAACTGGGGCACCTTGTGCTACTTCTGGTGTTGGAGCAATCTCTAGTGTTCCGGTAAAGGTTTCACCCTCTTCTACCGTTACTGGAACGACCGGCTCCAAACCATCTACATAATCTGGAACAGACTGATCAGCGGCTACTACTGGCGTCATACGTAATGTAAAGGTTGAATCAGGATAAGCAGACACATCTCCAACTTCAATAATATAAGTCATACCTAGATTTAATAAATCCTCGATACCTCCAATCTCATACAAACTCGTTCCTTCTGAAGAGCTAGTATCATCGGCCCATGCTGTTAACTGTTCAGCGGAAATTGGAGCGAAATCATCTGCATCACCACTCAACCATTTATAGTCCACTTCATCCGGAGTAGCTGGATCATCTGCCCAGAAAGCCACTAAACGTGCATCCGTTAAAGGGTTATCATCGAAGTCGTAGAAAATACCGACTGGCTCATAGGCACTTGGCAACCAATCACCAAACAGAACAGAATAATTACTTTCTTGAACGGATGTCGTTGAAATAGATGTTTTATCTTCTGATAGAGCAACATAATAACCTGCACGATGGGTATCAAAGAAACCATCTTCAGGATGTTTTAAATCAGCAGTACCAAACAGGCCTGCTGAGAAGGTTGCTAAATCTCCTGCATCCCAAACATCTATTGGGTTGCCATCTGCATCAGTATCTTCACCTTGGCCTAGAGAAAGAGTCAAAGTTTCAACTTCTCCATTAACACCTGCATCGGTGGCGTTTTGGAAGTTCTCACCCACTCCAAAACCAACTTCAACCTTATAACCACCAAAACGTCTATCTGCATAGTTATTCAGTTTTTGTAAAACCATATAACGACGAGTTTCTGCTTCACCAGATGCTTGATCCACATTAAAAACAAAATCGATACCTTTACCAAGCTCACCACTTTCAACTCCATCAACCGTGGCTGGTAAAGCATCTACTTTAAAACGTTTATGGGTTTGGAACGGGCTACCACAAAGCGTTGGTTTAGGCTCAGTTCCGTACTCAACGACTGAATCTAACCACCCACCCTCTAATGCACTATCAGGATTACTATCTGGTAACTCTGAATATTCAAAATAAGACGTACTCATAATACAACTTGCTGGTTTACTGTTTGATAAAACGGCATTAATGTCTGGATCAGTAAGCGCTTTAATTCCCATTGGCTCACCTACCGGCCAATCTTTACCGTGTAGATCTCCCATCACATTTCCAGCACCATCAGACATTTCAGTCTTAAAAGTATCACCGTATGTCATGGCATCATAGGAACCGGTTACCTTGTCAAACACTTTACCAGTGTCTTCACCAGTATCAACATTAACGATTTTTATAGTCGCGTTATCTAGATTTAAAGCACCAAAACCATTTTGCGCATCATCTGCCAAAATTGGACTCGGTGAACCTTGTTGCACTCCAATAATTTGACCCGACATAGCAGGTACACTTACTGTTAAACAAGCTGCAGCAATTAAATTAAGTTTAAATGTTTTAGAGTTTTTCATAATCCTTCCTTTTATCTTTTATCTTTTTATCAATACATGAAACTTAAAGAGAAGCAAACATTGATAATTTCTTGTGATTATCATTATTAGATAAATACGCAATTATTCACATCACCCAAAAGGGTGATATTCAATATTTAATGAGACTTTTTATTGATTTCAATTAAGAAAGGAGGCATTCTTCATCTTCATTATCAAATATCATTTTTTAAACAATTTAGATACTTCCAAGGTAGGTCTAATTTTATGCTGAATCCTCTAAATGAGATCAACAAAACTAGCAACACAGAATTAACAACTGCAGAGATCTCAGCTAAAGAAATACATATACTTTCATGTCTATTGCAAGAGCATAGTTTTCAAGCAATTATGAAAACACAGTCTGAATTCATTCACTCGACTACAAATTCAGATATCTTGGCGATTTGCATTCAGCAACAGCAACAATTAAGCATGGAGTTTTTAGGGCAAGCGAAACAACAGCTTATTCAACTACTTAAATACTATCGTATAAAACCTAAAACAATCTCTCTTAATCGTTTTATAAAACATTTTCAATCAGATTTACTGGAACAAGGCGGGAAATGTTTAGAAGTACACTCTTTAGAGCGTATTTTTGACGGGATTCTAACTCAGAACCAATACCAATTGTGAAGTGACCCCCAAATGTTGGACACCAACCTTGGGGGTTTTTTCATGTCCAAATACAATCGAGAATTTAAACTGGCGATTGCCAAGCAATACCTCTGTCATGAATCCAGTCGTTCGATTTC
>JAYENR010000029.1:0-3970 GCA_034722175.1 Pseudomonadota bacterium
ACCGACCTGTTCGCCCCCAATCCAAAATTTTCGGGAAACATCCAATCTGATAGATTAATGAACGTGGTGGATAAGCTCAATTTAAAGATGGGCAGAGACACCGTTAAATTAGCGAATACAGGATTACAACAGCAAGACAACTGGAAAATGAATCGCAACTTAATGTCTCCTCGTTACACCACACAATGGAACGAACTATTAAGAGTTAAGCTGAAATAAACAAAAAGGCCTGCAATTTTGAGCAGGCCTGTTTGGTTAATGATTTGCAAAAAACTTAAACATTGGGCGTGTCTTCATCTTGTCTTTTAGGCATGGTTGATAAGACATCAAAATAATAGTGAGAAAGTGCAATCACGGCAAACACAGGCGCAAACAAACTCAAAACGGGCAGTAAACTCAACATAAAGAATCCACCAAGTGTCAGAGTGGGGGTCCAGTTACCTAACCCTTTTACTTCGTTAAAAATCGACTCAGGCAAAATCACTTGCCCGACATCGAGCACCAAAGAAAAACGGAAAAACAAGAATCCAAGAATAAAGAACCAGAGGACATTGATTAACGAAATAAACAACATCGGAATGGTCACTAAGAACAGTAACAACAACAACATACCGAACTTTAACATCTTCCACAACATGCCACTTATTGTGCCATGGCCTTGATAGTCGGTATGCGGATAATGTTTGTCGTGTACCGCTTTCACCAAACTATCCGTCATAAAGCCGGTAATAATCATCGCAAACAACAAGATCAAATAACTGCCTAACAACACACCTAGCAGGCCAGCAATGACGGCAACCACAATCCCTAACAGCCATACAATAGCCATGCCAACAAAAGGAATGGCACCAATGGTCTCTTCTGCCTCCGCTTTCATTGCCGCCATCTCTGCAACCAATGGGCTTTGTGTCACAAAGTCACTAAAAACAAACACACCAAACAGGCCGTAACCCATTAAAGAGACCAATACTATTGCCGCACCAAACGGAATAAACAAACGCCATAAAATTGCCGGCTCTTTTAGATCAGACAAAGTTTTCCAAAACAGTTCTAGCATAAGGTAATCCTTTAAAATCTCGCTTAAATTAGGCAAGTTTTTAAGTATATTGATAAAAAAATAGGCCTAATAGATCTCTATTAAGCCTATTTAAAAGTACAGATTGAATTCATTAAGTTAATGTTTACTTAATCCAAATGGATTTCACATTCGTAAACTCTCGAATCCCTTCTTTAGACAGTTCTCGACCATAACCGGAGTTTTTAACCCCACCAAATGGCATTCTTGGATCAGAGAAGGTAATGCTATTTATAAAAGTCGCACCCGATTCCATACCTCGAGCCATGGTTTCAGCAGTCGCCATATCTGTGGTCCAGATTGATCCGCCTAAACCATAGTTTACCGAGTTGGCAATACCCAATGCATGGGCAGGTTCTGATGCTTTTATAACAATTGCGACAGGCCCAAAAAGCTCTTCATTGTAGGCTGGCATATTGCTAGAGACATTGGTTAAAATTGTTGGTGCGTAATAGCACCCTTCACGATCTAACTGATAACCACCGGTCACAATCTTCGCACCCAATTCAACCGAACGCATCACTTGATCATGCAGCTCATCCAGTAAGTCCTGACGAGCCATTGGCGCTAAGGTTGTAGCTTCATCCATTGGGTCACCGGCCACAAAGTGTTCTTCAACCGCTTCTTTAAACTGCTCGGTAAACTTATCGGCAATAAACTGATCCACAATAAAACGCTTGGCGGCAATACAGCTTTGCCCCATATTTAAAAAGCGCCCCTTCACTGCGCCTTCAATCACCTTTTTCATCGGCGCATCATCTAAAACGATAAAGGCATCCGAGCCACCGAGTTCTAAAACAGTTTTCTTCAATTCTGAACCGGCAATACTGGCAACTTGACGACCTGCGGTTTCACTCCCCGTTAGGGTCACTGCACGCACGGCTGTATGACGGATCACGCTCTCTACTTGAGGGGCTGAGATCATTAAGGTGGTAAAAATATAGTCAGGGAACCCTGCTTTACGGAAAACTTCTTCAATTGCTAAGGCACATTGCGGAACATTGGATGCATGTTTTAATAACGCCACATTACCAGCAATCAAGGCCGGAGCCGCAAAACGGAACACTTGCCAAAAAGGGAAGTTCCACGGCATGACCGCCAATACAGGGCCTAAAGGTAGATACGCGACAAAGCTTTTACTGGCATCGGTTTCAACCGTTTCATCCGCTAAAAAAGCCGGACCATTATCCGCATAAAAATCACAAACCCAAGCCGACTTTTCAACCTCCGCTTCGGCTTCAACTAACGTCTTGCCCATCTCTAAGCTGATAATTTCAGCTAAAAGATCACTGTCGTCGCGCAGTACTTTTGCGACATTTCTCATCATTAAACAGCGATCTTCCATCGGTGTTAATTTTGACCAGTCTTGGAACATATACCCAGCTTGGGTCACCACCTGATCCAATGTTTCTTGATCCCAAGTATCAAACTCGGCTAACAGTTCACCCGTTGCAGGGTTAATCGATTGCATTGCCATAAATTATTATTCCTACCTTACGCCATAACCGCTTGTTGAGCCCAAGCCGATGCCGCAATAAAGTTATTACTGATCTGCACTATACCCATATCACCAAACTTTAAACTCTCTGCATCTTTAGTCTGATTTTGCATCACTTTAAGAATATTTAACACCTCTCCAATGGAACCTTTCTGCTCGATCAACGCATCATTCAACTCATCACTTAATGGCAACGCATCCACAATCTCTTTGATGGGTGCTTTAAAGTAGGCATCTAAATTCGATAACATTCCAGCTAAAAAGTAAGTATCTTTATCAACCGCAAACCCAGCCTGTTCGGCCATCAGTTCACAGAACTTTGCATTCAATAATGACGTCGTCATCAGCTCAGCTGGCACATCATCCATATTGGAGAGCATTAATAAATTCACCCAAAACTTCAGGCGTTTAAGCCCCATATATTTTAAGCCATCACCGACTTTTTCAACTTTTACCGGAATATCATTCGTTGGGTTATTAATCGCAACTAATAACTTATGGCTTAAGCCAACATCTTGTGAAATCACTTCCGTTAAATCATCAAAGTCGCTATCTGGCGCATTCACCTTTGCTAACAGTTGAAGCAGGTTAAGTTTATTACCTGATAACTTTTGGTCATTGGCAATAATTGGACTGGTAAAGAAGTAGCCTAAGAAATAATCAAATCCCATCTGCTTGTAGTGTGCAAACTGCTCTTCAGTATCGACCGTATCCGCAATGACTTTAATGCCTTTTTCATGCAGGTTTTCAATATGCTGACGTAGTTCAATCGCATTAAATCGATTCAGTCTAATTTTGGCAAAACCAGTAATGGTCGCTAGTTTAGTACTGGCTTCATCACCAAGATAGTCATCTAATAAAAAGTGGTAACCCTGAGTTTTTAACAGCTTTAAATTCTTTAAAACCTCAACATTTTTTAACACCTCTGTCGACACTTCTAATACCAAAAGGTGGTCAGAGTCTAAATCAGGAATGGAAGTTGGTGTTAACAACGAAGCAGGCATATGTAACATTGACGGATAACTGCCGACCACGGATTGAAAGCCCACATCCGTTTGCACACGATTAATCAGAGCTTCGGTTTCCGCCACCGAATGGGAGTTTGGATTCATACCTTGATAAAAACGTAACTCATACGCAAAGAGGTTTTTATTGTTATCCAAAATTGGCTGGCGACCGATATAGACTTGAGATTGACTCATACTTCCCTGACCCTGTCTAAAATACAAAAATTAGCTGAAACTTTACGATGATTTAAGCTGACATTCAAGCTAAATCAACTTGTTAAAACCCAACAGGCCTGATTTAAGCAGGCCTGTTGAAAGTTTATTGAGCGCTTTATACAAGAAAGAGACAAGAGAGAAAATGAGATTAAAACCATCTTCAGCCGTTTATTA
>JAYENR010000030.1:0-24299 GCA_034722175.1 Pseudomonadota bacterium
AAACCCACTGCCTTTTTCATTGACCGCTGCTAAACGACTATCAGGCGTGGTCGGTGAGACTAAGAAAATACGATCTAATTCGTGGGTTTGTAAAGCCTCTAAATACCCAGAACTCTCTTCAGGAGGCATATCAACCGTTAGAACCGCATCCACACCAACAGACATCGCCGCTTCAGCAAAGTTTGCATAACCTTCTGCTTCAACTGGATTTAGATACCCCATCAAAATAATGGGCGTTTCGGCATCTGCCATACGGAACTCACGCACCATCTCCAAAACATCATCCAGGCTTACGTTATGTTCCAAAGCACGCTCAACGGCTTTTTGAATCACCGGACCATCTGCCATTGGATCAGAAAATGGCACACCTAACTCCAACATGTCCGCACCCTTATTTACCAAACGGTGCATCAGGTCAACAGTTGCACTTGGTCGAGGATCGCCAGCCGTGATGTAAGGAATCAAAGCCGTCTTGCCCTGTGCTTTAAGTTCTGCGAATGTCTCTTCAATTCTACCCATTTCCATAATCAATCCTAAAACTCAAAGCCTTCAATTTGTGCAATCGTATTCATATCTTTATCACCACGACCGGATAGGTTCACAATAATAACTTGATCTGAACTCATAGTCGGTGCCAACTTGGTTGCATAAGCAATCGCGTGACTTGATTCAAGTGCCGGGATAATCCCTTCATAGCGGGTTAAATCTCTAAAACCTTGCAACGCTTCTTCATCGTCAATCGCCACATAGTTCACACGACCAATATCTTTTAACCAAGCATGCTCAGGCCCTACACCTGGGTAATCCAGGCCTGCTGAGATTGAGTGTGTTCCTAAGATTTGACCATTCTTATCTTGCATTAAATAAGTACGGTTACCATGTAACACACCTGGCGTACCTTTACATAAAGGCGCCGCATGCTCACCGGTTTCTAAACCGTGCCCTGCGGGTTCAACACCATACATGACTACTTTTTCATCCGGCAAAAACTTATGAAACAGACCAATGGCATTCGATCCACCGCCGACACAAGCAATCAATGCATCCGGTAGCTTACCTTCTTTTTCTAGAATCTGAGCACGTGCTTCTTCACCAATCACCGATTGGAAATCACGAACCATCGCAGGATAAGGATGCGGGCCTGACACCGTACCGATAATGTAGAAAGTGTCATCAACATTGGTTACCCAATCACGCATCGCTTCGTTTAACGCATCTTTTAGAGTACGAGAACCTGATTCAACGGCCACAACGGTTGCGCCTAACATTTTCATTCGAGCCACATTCGGTGCCTGACGAACCACATCGTCTGCCCCCATATACACCACACACTCTAATCCAAGACGTGCCGCAACGGTTGCACTCGCTACACCGTGTTGCCCCGCCCCCGTTTCGGCGATAATACGTGTCTTACCTAAACGTTTTGCTAATAAGGCCTGACCAATCGTGTTATTTACCTTATGAGCACCCGTATGGTTTAAGTCTTCACGCTTTAAATAGATTTTTGCCCCACCCAACTCTTTTGACCAGCGTTCTGCATAATAAAGTGGCGTTGGACGACCAACATAGTCACGTAAGTCATCCGCTAATTCACTCAAAAATGCGGGATCATTTTTAACACTTTCATACTCTTGATCTAACTGCTCTAAGGCCGCCATCAATGTTTCAGGTGCAAAAATACCACCGTATGACCCAAAGTGACCATGCTCATCGGGGAATTTGGAAAAATCGATTGTCATTCAACTGTACTCATTACTTGTTGCATAAATAATTTCACTTTATCAGCGGACTTAAGCCCTTTACTGGCTTCAACACCCCCACTGATATCCACCGCCCAAGGCTGGACAGTCTGTATAGCTTGCTTTACATTTTCAGCTTTTAAACCGCCAGCTAAGATAATCGGCTTACTGAACTCTTGTGGCACCCAGCCCCAATTAAACTGCTCGCCTGTACCACCAGGCACACCCGGTTTATACGCATCCAGTAAAATGCCACAAGCGGATTCAAACTGGATAGCAATTTCATTTAAATCTGTCGTTTCCTGCATACGAATCGCTTTCATATACGGCAAGCCAAACTGCTCACAAAATCCAGAGGATTCATCACCGTGAAACTGCAAAAGATCAACTTGCACCTTGGCTAACACGGCTTTGACGTAATCCACTTGCGGATTCACAAACAGAGCCGTTTTAGTCACAAACGCAGGCAAAGCTTTAGCAATTAAACAGGCCTGCTCAATCTCAACATGACGCGGACTTGGTTCATAAAACACCAAACCAATTGAATCCGCACCACTATTGGCAACCATTAAGCCGTCTGCCACATTAGTAATACCGCAGATTTTAACACGGGTTCGGGTCTTTACTGACATTGCCACAACACCTCATCTAACTTAACCCGTGGGATTTCGTATTTTTCAGGGTACAACGCATTGACAAAATAGAGACCAAATGCAGGAGCCGTTGGCCCCGCTTTGGTTCGATCTTGAATAGCTAATAGTTCAGAGACCCATTCAACTGGTCGATCACCACGTCCAACCTCCATCAAGGTTCCGGCGATATTACGCACCATATGATGTAAAAAGGCATTCGCTTGAATATCAATCAAGACGAAATCACCTTGACGACTCACCTTAATCGACTGGACCTCACGATTCGCATGAGAAGCCTGGCAAGCTGAAGCTCTAAAAGATTGGTAGTCCTGCTCACCCAATAAAGCTTGTGCAGCTAAGTGCATCCGATTTTCATCCAATGGCACCGGCTCCCAAGTCGCTCGATGTGCCAATACCGCAGAGTGCACGTCACGATTATAGATCACGTAGCGATATTGACGCGCCACTGCAGAGAAACGTGCATGAAACTCAATATCTATCGGTTTTGCCCAAGCAATACGAATGTCAAACGGCAGCTTGGTATTAGCACCGCGCACCCAAGCCAAAGTTTTGCGTTCCGCTTTGGTATCAAAATGTACAATCTGGCCAACAGAGTGAACTCCCGTATCGGTTCGCCCCGCACATTGAATCGTTACAGGCTCATTGGCTATTGAGGAGATCGCTCGCTCAACATGCCCCTGCACCGATTCACACTCTATTTGACGTTGCCAACCACAGTAATTTGTACCCTGGTATTCAACACACAATGCGACTCTATTATGCAATTTTTTAACCTAACCGAAACTAAATGTATTTTTCGATTAACAGTTCAGCGATCTGAACGGTATTGGTTGCGGCACCTTTACGAACATTATCAGCCACTACCCAGATATTTAATCCGTTTTCAGTTGAAATATCTTCACGTACTCGCCCTACATAGACAGGATTTGTATCTGCCGCATCGGTTACCGCAGTTGGGTAGCCACCATCAACATGCTCATCAATCAGCACCACACCATCCGCTTTTTCAAATAACGCTTTAGCTTCTGCAGCGGTAATCTTCTTGTCTGTTTCGATATGAACCGCTTCACTGTGACCGTAGAACACTGGCACACGAACAGCCGTTGGGTTAACCAAGATTTTATCATCGCCCATGATTTTCTTAGTTTCCCACACCATTTTCATCTCTTCTTTGGTGTAGCCATTCTCCATAAACACATCAATCTGTGGAATACAGTTGAATGCGATTTGCTTAGGATAAACATGAGCTTCAACGGGTTTCATATTTAAAAGGCCAGCGGTTTGTTTTGCCAACTCTTCAATCGCTTCATTACCTGAACCTGATACGGCTTGATAAGTCGAAACATTGATACGACTGATTCCAACTGCATCATAAATAGGCTTAAGCGCAACCAACATCTGAATCGTTGAGCAGTTAGGATTGGCAATGATTCCACGCGTTTTATAACCTGCAACCGCATCCGGATTGACTTCAGGCACAACTAACGGAATGTCATCGTCATAACGAAATTCTGAGGTGTTATCAACGACGACACACCCAGCTTCCGCAGCTTTTGGAGCATAGATTTTAGAGATACTTGCACCGGGCGAAAACAGACCAATTTGTACTTTTGAAAAATCAAACGTTTCAAGGTCTTCAACTTTGACCCACCCACCATTAAATTCGATTTTTTTACCCGCTGAACGACTACTTGCTAAAGGGTATAACTTTCCAACCGGAAAATTACGCTCTTCTAACACTTTTAAGATGGTTTTCCCAACTGCGCCTGTCGCACCTACAACGGCAATATCGTACAACTTTGTCATGATCTCTTTTCCTAACTTAATGACAGCTCTTTAAAAGCTGTCCAATCAACTGTAATATTTTTTATTCTTGTATTTTTTAACGTGTTATAGAGATGATTTTCCTTGCTCTAAACCTTCACTATTATCTTGTAAACTTGCAGGGGGATCAGACTTCATCGCATCAGGCAGACTTACAATTAAGCCCCCTTCCGTCAACTCTCGGCTTTCACCAATAAATTTGCCACCTGCCTCAATCGTCATCTCACCAGAGATTAGTTCACCAATTAACTTACCCGTGGCCAAGATATCAATGCGTTCGCAAGCAACTTTACCCTCTAAAACACCACTTAACACCACAGTTCGCGCTTTAACAAAACCTTTAACCTCACCTTGAACACCAATTGATAGATCAAATTGACTTTCAATTCGGCCGTCAATTCGGCCATCAACATGAAGAGGACCGGCTAGTTCGCTGAATTCGCCACTAAAGACACACCCCGGTGCAATAATTGTTTTTCCACCTTCTGCACGCGCTCGTTTACGACCTGACTTAAAGAACCCCATGGCACCCCTTTTACCTCTTCAAAAACGCTATCATAATTTTGTAAATTCCAAGTCACAAACGGACCTGGATCAAGCTTTCGCTGCACAAAAGAGACTTCATAATGTAAATGATTTCCAGAAGACAGGCCTGTTGAACCGATTCCGGCAATCACTTGACCTTGTTTCACAAACTCACCCGTCTTAACATCCAAGCGACTTAAGTGACCATAATGCGTCTTAAACCCATTGGCGTGCGACACAATAATGTAGTTACCAAAACCACTTTTCTTATGATAGCCCGCATACTCAACCACACCATCGGCAGTCGAAATCACCGGCGCACCCTTCTCACCGCGGTAATCAATCCCTCGATGAAACTGTTTTGTGCCCTTGACTGGATGAGTGCGCCAGCCATAAGAACTGCTGACACCCACAAAATTCTGAACTGGTCTACCGTTGGGAATCATCTCCAACATCATGCCTTTACCCAAAGCACTCAATTGAACCAATTTCACTCGGTCTTCCACCGCTTTAATCGGCTCTTCCAAACTATTACTGGTTCCAATCAACTCTTCCAAACCTTGAAGAGTCTGATCTAAAAATTCAGCTTGCTTGGTTTTATTTGCCAGCTCTTGCTCTAACAGACGTTTTTCTGAACTCAGGTGAATATAATCCCCCTTCTTTTCAGTCAACGCAGTTTCATAGCCTTGAACCGCAGCACGATGCTGAGCTTCTATCTCTTCGGCTTGAGTTGATAACCACCAAATAGTGGTTGCTCCCCCTGCCCAGATCAATACAAACAGCAGAACTAAGAACCAAGCAAAACGTTTGAAAAACTGTTTAAACGAATAGGAGCGTGCGCCATGCACATCACTAATGGTGATGGTAAAGTGATTTCTCATTTCAGATTATTCAGCCAACAACTGCACACAAAGGGTCAAAGCCTTAAAGTGCTGCAACAACCGCATCACCCATCTCGCTACACGATACTTGAGTCATACCTTCAGAGAAGATATCACCTGTACGCAGACCTTGATCTAATACACTTCCAACTGCATTTTCAATTTTAACTGCTAGATCTTCACGACCTAAGGAGTAACGCAACATCATCGCCGCAGACAAAATAGTTGCCAAAGGGTTTGCTAAGTTTTGACCTGCGATATCTGGAGCAGAACCGTGACTTGGCTCATACATACCTTTATTGTTTGCATCTAAAGATGCAGAAGCTAGCATACCGATAGAGCCTGTTAACATTGAAGCTTCATCCGACAAGATGTCACCAAACATATTACCCGTTACCATTACGTCAAACTGTTTAGGGTTTAGAACCAACTGCATAGCCGCGTTATCCACGTACATGTGATTCACTTCTACTTCTGGATATTCGGGTGCGATTTCGTCTACGATTTCACGCCATAGCTCGGTTACTTCAAGAACATTTGCTTTATCCACAGAAGTTAGCTTTTTATTACGCTTCATTGCCGCTTGGAAAGCAACATGTGCGATACGTTTGATCTCTGATTCAGAGTAAACATAGGTGTTGTAACCTTGGCGCTCACCGTTTTCTAAGGTACGCACACCACGTGGCTGACCGAAGTAGATTCCACCCGTTAATTCACGAACAATCAGAATATCTAGACCTGCCACCACTTCTGGCTTAAGGGTTGATGCATCAGCAAGCTGTGGATATAAAAATGCTGGACGCAGGTTAGCAAATAACTGCATTTCTGAACGTAGACGTAACAGTCCTTTTTCAGGACGTACCGAGATATCTAAAGATTCCCATTTGTATCCCCCAACCGCACCAAGCAGCACAGCATCCGCTGCGTGTGCTTTAGCCATAGTTTCATCTGCCAATGGGATACCATGAGCATCGTAAGCCGCACCACCAACAAGATCTTCCGTCATGCTAATATCTAAGTTATCAGATACCTTTAATGCTTCTAAAACTTTTACCGCTTCTGCAGTAATCTCAGGACCAATACCATCACCAGGTAAAATCAATACTTCTTGTGTCATTTCTAAATACTCTTAAATTTTAGATTCTTAAATTCGTTTTCAAACCCAACAGGCCTGGTTAAATTATTTACCAGCAAATAGCCATGGTGCAGTCTGTCTTCTCTTCTCTTCGTAAGCTTTAATATCCGCTTCATGCTGAAGGGTTAAACCGATATCATCCAAGCCGTTTAACAAACAGTGACGACGAAAGCTATCCACTTCAAATGCAATTATTTCACCATTTGGCTTCACAATCTGCTGGTTCTCTAAATCAACCGTTAACTCATACCCCTCTTGAGCATGCACTTCGTTAAATAGATCATCAACGGTAGCGTCATCCAAAACAATCGGAATAATACCGTTTTTAAAACAGTTATTAAAAAAGATATCCGCAAAACTTGGCGCGATCACCACATCAAACCCGTAATCTTTAAGCGCCCAAGGCGCGTGCTCACGACTTGAACCACAACCAAAATTCTCACGAGCCAATAGAATTTTCGTCCCCTGATAACGGGCTTGGTTCAATACAAACTCTTTGCGTAACGGGCGAGCAGAGTTATCTGCATCTGGCTCACCGACATCTTCATAACGCCACTCATCAAACAAGTTAGGGCCAAAACCACTACGCTTGATAGACTTTAAAAACTGTTTTGGGATGATCGCATCCGTATCCACATTCGCGCGATCCATCGGTGCCACAATGGCGGTCATTTTTACAAACTTTTCCATCTCTCTCTCCCGCCTTTATAGGTAATCACGAACATCAACAAAGTGGCCAGCCACTGCAGCAGCCGCCGCCATCTCAGGACTCACTAGGTGGGTGCGTCCACCCGCTCCCTGACGACCTTCAAAATTACGGTTCGAGGTTGAGGCACAGTGTTTACCAGTCGGTAACTTATCCGCGTTCATAGCCAAACACATCGAACAACCCGGATTACGCCACTCAAAACCGGCTTCAATAAAGATCTTATCTAGACCTTCTTGTTCCGCTTGCTGTTTAACCAGACCAGAACCAGGAACCGCTAAGGCCTGCTCAACCTTATCCGAAACTTTTTTACCTTTTAATACTGCTGCGGCAGCACGAAAATCTTCAATACGTGAATTAGTACAAGAACCAATAAAGATGTAATCAACCGGAATATCTTTTACCGCAGTATCAGCCTCTAGCCCCATATAGGTCAGAGCACGTCGAATACCGTCAGCCTTCACAGCATCATCTTCGTTTGCTGGATTTGGAATAATGCCATTTACATCCAACACCATTTCTGGAGAGGTCCCCCAAGTAACTTGCGGCTCAATCGCTGCACCATCAATTTCAACAACGGTATCGAATACGGCATCTGCATCAGATTTTAGATCCATCCAAGCGGTAACCGCAGCATCCCACTCATCACCTTTCGGTGCGTAAGGACGACCTTGCACATACTCAACTGTTTTTTCATCTACAGCGACTAAGCCAACACGTGCGCCAGCCTCAATTGCCATATTACAAACCGTCATACGGCCTTCTAAAGACATATCACGAAATACTTGACCACCGAATTCAATCGCATGACCGTTTCCACCCGCCGTACCGATTTTACCAATAATGGCTAAAACCACATCTTTTGGGCTAACACCTGGCTGAAGCTGACCTTCAACCTTAACCAGCATGTTTTTCATTTTTTTCTGAATCAGGCACTGAGTCGCTAAAACGTGCTCAACTTCAGACGTACCCACACCATGTGCTAACGCACCTAATGCACCATGCGTTGCGGTATGCGAATCACCACAGACCAATGTCATACCAGGCAGGGTCGCCCCCTCTTCTGGACCGACAACATGCACAATACCTTGACGAATATCACCCATAGCAAACTCGGTAATGCCGAACTCACGTGCATTCATACCTAATGTTTCAACCTGAATACGTGAAACTGGGTCAGTAATACTCTCCACACCACCGGTTAAATCCGTGGTTGGAACGTTATGATCTGGCGTTGCCAAGTTAGTATCAATGCGCCAAGGCTTGCGGTTTGCCATACGCAGACCCTCAAACGCCTGTGGTGAAGTTACTTCATGCAGAAGCTGGCGATCAATATAAATTAAAGCCGTTCCATCCTCTTCCTGACGCACCACATGTGCATCCCACAATTTATCGTATAAAGTCTTTGCTGACATCGCTCTTAACCTAACTGACGTAAAATTTAAAAATAGCTCCAAATTATATCACTTCATCGCCCCAACTAAAGAGTAAAATACACGCAACATGAATCAATAAAGCAACGAATTATGAGCTATTCAATTAAAGAGGTATTTTACTCTCTGCAAGGAGAGGGGTTTCACAGCGGCCGACCGGCTATATTTTGCCGTTTTAGCAAGTGCAACCTTTGGACGGGACGAGAAGAGGATCGTGAAGAAGCAGTTTGCAAATTTTGCGATACTGACTTCATTGGTACCGATGGACAAAATGGCGGCAAATTCAGTGATGCCGAAGCCCTATGCCAGCACCTTTTACAATTCTGGCCAGTGAACAGTAAACAACCTCCGTTTGTGGTATTAACCGGTGGCGAACCGCTGTTGCAACTTGATCAAGAACTGGTTGATACCTTGCATCAACACCAATTTGAAATTGCGGTTGAAACCAATGGTACCAAACATGCCCCCGAGAATATTGACTGGATTTGTGTGAGCCCCAAAGCCAAAGCACCTTTAATATTGGATTCTGGGAATGAATTAAAATTGGTGTATCCGCAAGCGGAGTGTCTACCTGATAAAGTCGCAGATTTAGATTTTGAATTCTTCTACCTACAACCTATGGACGACAGCGACCCACACATTAGCCAGCAGAATATAGAGATGGCAGTGGATTACTGTTTAAAACATCCGCAATGGCAACTGAGTTTACAAACTCATAAACTACTGGGTATTGATTAACCTAAGACTAGATTAAATACATTTTAAAAAAACCAAATTTAAAACTGAACAGGCCTGCTGACTTTCAAAATGACTAAATCAACTGAAACTAACACCCTAATAAACCACCTTGAAATCGAAGGCTTAACTCACGATGGTCGAGGCGTTGCTCGACACAAGGGTAAAGCGGTGTTTATTGCCAATGCCATTCCAGGCGATACCGTTACGGCTAAGATCACACAGAACCAAGCCAAGTTCGATGAGGCCGATTTGCTCGAAATTGAACAGGCCTCTTCAGATCGTGTTGAACCTTTTTGTCCAAAATATAATGAATGTGGTGGCTGTCAGTTTCAACATCTCTCTATTGAAGCGCAACGTCACTGGAAAGCTGAAAACTTTATCACCAACTTAACCAAGTCGGTTAATTCAAAAAGGTGCAAAGTGAGTGAGCCATTAATGGGTGAAGATAAAGGTTATCGCCGTCGTGCCCGTTTTGGCCTGTCGATCAGCAAGCTAGACAAGGTTGCCAGATTAGGATTTAGAAAAAAAGAGTCTAATGAATTGGTTGATATCGACGCCTGCCCTATTTTGACCCCAGCCCTAAACCAAGCACTCAAAGACCAACGTCCACAACTCATTGAACAAGCCAGTCGCGCCTATAAAGAGGTGACTCTAGTTGAGGCAGATAACGGCGTATTTACCAGCACCAGCTTTGACCAACAGACACCTAGCACCGAGCCACTCTATGAGATTGAAGGCCTGAACTTAAACTTCCCCGCTGACGGCTTTGTACAGGTAAACAGCCAACAGAACAAACAGATGGTTAAGCAAGCCATTGACTGGCTTGAACTAGAAAGCAAACACAAGGTGCTCGATCTATTTTGTGGCGTAGGTAATTTCACCCTACCCATTGCCAAACACGTTAAAAAAATAACGGGAGTGGAAGGTCTGCAAGAGCTCGTGGATACTGCTCAAAGCAATGCCTTAAGCAATCAATTAGAAAATACAGAGTTTGTGAAAGCCGATCTATTTTCTGAATGTAATAAGTCAGAGTGGTTTAGAAAACAGAGATATCATCGCGTACTGCTCGACCCGGGCAGACAAGGCGCTTATGAAATCAGCAAGGTTTTACATGAACTCAAACCCGAGATCATTGTTTATATATCGTGTAACGCCTCAACCTTAATCCGAGACCTCAAGACACTTGAGAAACAGGGCTATCAACTGCATAAAGCTGGCCTGATCGATATGTTCCCGCACACCACTCATACCGAAGTCATGGTGCAACTTAAAAAAGGCAAAACCACTAAAAAACGTCAACCCAAAGTATTTCGTTTTTAACCTCAACAATCCCTCCTCTCTAACGGCTAGCATCCTATCATCCAACCGTTAGAGACCTCCCTATCTCCAACCCAACCCCAATAACCGTCGTCCACATCATTCAAACCCACTGGAACAGTTAAGTATTTAATGATATAGTTCTATCTAATAAAATTATTAGTCACGGCTAACTTTTATCTTAGCCTTAACAAAACTACTTAAATAAGCAAAGATATAACATGAAGATAGCAACTCTATTTAAAACACTTTTTGCCAGCTTGGCGCTTATGAGCTTGAGCCTGACAGCTCACGCACAGATGAATATTGTCACCACCACTGGCATGATTGCTGACCTGACTGAAAACATTGGCGGTACCGCTGTTAAAGTGACTTCTTTAATGGGAACAGGGGTTGATCCACACTTATATAAAGCGACCCAAGGTGATTTGCGTAAATTGATGAAAGCCGATGTTATCTTGTATAACGGCTTACACCTAGAAGGCAAGATGCAGGACATTTTTGAAAAGATGGCGCGTAAAAAACCGGTTTATGCGGTTGCCAATAATATTTCAGAATCCAAATTGATTACTGACCATCTGCACAGCGACCCTCATATCTGGTTTGATATTAAGCTTTGGTTAGTAGCGGGTCAAAATGTGTTAGACATATTAATCAAGCACGATCCAAAACACCAAGCTGACTTTCAAGCCAATGCTGAAGCCTACTTTCAAAAACTAAATGAACTGCATGAATGGACAATACAACAAATTCAAACCATTCCAGAACAGCAGCGTATTTTGATTACCGCGCACGATGCGTTTGGCTACTTTGGTCAGGCCTATGGTTTAAAAGTTCGCGGACTGCAAGGTATTAGCACCGCAGCAGAATTTGGTTTACAGGACATTAAACAATTAAAAGACGTCATAGTCGCTAACCAGATTAAAGCGGTCTTTGTTGAATCCAGTGTCTCGCCACGCTTTATCCAGTCATTGGTGAAAGGGGTAGCCGCAGAAGGTCATCAATTAAAAATTGGTGGCGAACTGTTTTCTGATGCAATGGGCTTAACCAATACAGCAGAAGGCAATTACATTGGTATGGTCACTCATAACGTCAATACCATTGTTAGTGCATTAAAAGGTGCGAACACACATGAGTAATGCCACACGCCCTGCCCCAATTAAAGTGCAAAACCTAAATATGCGTTATCACCATAAACCGGTGTTAACCGATGTGAGTTTCGAAATTCCAGAAGGCAAAACCATTGCCATAGTCGGACCAAACGGGGCTGGTAAATCCACCCTTTTAAAAGGCATTATGGGTTTAGAGCCTCTTATTGAGGGCGAGGTCAGTTTTTTTGGCGAACCGCTCTCACAAAAACGCCTTTCAACCGCTTATGTTCCGCAACGTGAAGAGATCGATTGGGACTTCCCAATCTCGGTCATGGATGTGGTATTAATGGGACGCCATGGCCAACTTAAACTTTGGCAACGCCCTGGCAAGATTGACCATGAAATTGCCGAACAAGCGTTAAAAGATTTACAGATGTGGGACTTTCGTGATCGCCAAATAAGTCAACTGTCTGGTGGGCAGCAGCAACGTGTCTTCTTGGCTCGTGCTTTAGCGCAACAAGCCCAACTGTATTTAATGGATGAACCCTTTGCAGGGGTCGATGTAGCTACTGAAAAAGCCATTATTGAGCTGTTTAAAAACCTCAAAGCCCAAGGTAAAACCATTGTTTGTGTACATCACGATTTAAACACGGTGGGGGAATATTTTGACTGGATTATCTTTATCAATGCACGCTTAGTTGCCGCAGGCCCGGTTGAAGAAGTTTTAACCAAAGAGAACTTGCAAAAAGCTTACGGTGGTCGCTTGTCTCTATTAAACGACCTAACCGAAGAGGTGTACCGTACCCGCCTTAATCAAGCCCACGACAGCGACTAAGGTGTGAAATAGAATGGAAGATTTTATTTTACTCAACCCGCCCAGCACTTGGGATCTGCTAATTGAATTCTGGCAGTTCAATGACATGAATGCGCTATGGGTATTAATGGGCAGTATTCTATTAGGCACGAGTGCTTCAGTCATTGGTTCATTTGCTTTTTTAAGAAGACGCTCCCTAATTGGAGATGCGTTAGCGCACGCTGCACTTCCGGGTGTGATGATGGCGTTCTTGCTGTTCCAAACCCGTGATCCATTAATCATGTTTTTAGGTGCGGTGACCAGCAGCTTTATCGGCTTTTTTATTATCGATTGGCTACCTAAAAACACCAAAACCAAACCCGATGCTGCTCTAGCTATCACGCTTTCATTCTTTTTTGCATTAGGGTTGATGTTGTTGTCGTTTATTCAAGGCATGGAGGTCGAAAATAAAAGTGGCTTAGATAAGATTCTATTTGGTCAGGCTGCCGCCATGACGCAAGAAGACATTAACTTATTAATGGTGGTCACCGTCTTTATTCTGATTACGGTCATGCTATTTTTCCAAAAATTCCGCTTGATTGCCTTTAATTCAAGTTACGCGCAAAGCCTAGGGATTGCTGTTAACCGCTATGAACTGCTCTTGGCGTTACTGATCGTTATGTCCGTGGTAGTAGGTTTGCAATTGGTTGGGGTCGTGTTAATGGCGGCGGTTCTATTAACCCCTGTGGCAGCAGCGCGTTTTTGGAGTGACAAACTAACCTCTATTTTAATTTTAGCGGGTATCCTTGGCGCCATCAGTGCCATCATCAGCACGCAAATTTCTTATCTAGCCCCAGCTATGCCAACAGGCCCATGGATGGTTGTCAGTTTAGCCAGCCTGTTTTTCCTATCGTTGCTATTTGCGCCAAACAAAGGCCTAATCAATCGTTATTTACAACAAAATCAACTCCGTCAGAAAGTGGCAGAAGAGAATATTTTGCGTACCCTTTACAAACTGTGGGAACGCACGGAGTTTCAAAAAAATGACTTTAATATGGGTGACATTCAATCGTTACGTACTATGCCAACCCATCATCTACAAAGCTCGCTTAAAAAACTCTGTCGCCGCAAGCTTCTCACCTCTTCGAGCCGTGGCTTTCGTCTCACCGATTCCGGTTTGGAACAGGCCACCCTATTAACACGCCGTCATCGTCTCTGGGAAAATTACCTCAACGAACACCTCGAACTCACACCTGACCAGGTGCATTCTCAAGCAGAACGTATCGAACACATTTTGACCGCTGAGCAAGAGAAACAGCTTGAAGAGGAGCTAAAAAATAGCCAGCAAGATCCGCATGGCAATGTGATTCCTGGTGTCAATAACGCAACCCAAACGGGAGCTAAAAGATGATCAATGATATTTGGATTTTAGCCACGGCCTCTTTAGTGGCCATATCCAGTGCTTTAGTGGGCGTGTTTTTGATTTTACGACGCCAAGCTTTAATGGGCGATGCGATCAGCCATTCGGTTTTATTAGGAATTGTGGTAGCGTTTTTGGCCACCGAGTCACGATCTTTAACCGTCATGTTAACGGGTGCCGTTTTGATAGGGTTGTTAACTGCTTGGCTAAGCGATACGCTCCATAAGGTCGGAAAGTTGCAAAGCGATGCCAGTATTGGCATCGTATTTACCCTGTTTTTTGCGGTAGGGGTGATTTTAGTTTCACTCTACGCGGGCCAGGTTGACCTAGATCAGGAATGCGTGCTCTATGGTGAAATTGCTTTTGTACCATTCGATACGATCGTCTGGGGTAGCGATACAGATGGCACTGAAATAGGACCTCGCGCTTTTTGGGCGATCGGCATTGTATTTATGATTGTACTTATCAGCATCGTAGTCGGGTTTGAACGCCTCAAAACTGTGACCTTTCACCCGAGTTTGGCTGTTTCTTTAGGCATCAACGTCGTGTTCTGGCACTACTTTTTAATGACTTTGGTTTCAATGACGACGGTGGCTTCGTTTGATGCCGTAGGGGCGATTCTAGTGGTGGCTTTATTAGTCATTCCAGCGAGCGGTGCTTACTTGGTGGCCTCCTCACTTAAAAGCATGCTGTGGATCGCGGCGGCCTATGGCCAAGCTTCTGTCTTGCTTGGCTATGCCATCTCTTATTGGTTAGACAGCTCTATTTCCGCAGCTATTGCTGTCACCGCAGGTTTATTGCTGTTCATAACCGTACTGGTTTTAGAAATTCAAAAGAAAAGGCGTATTCAACAACCTAATATCGAATTCGAAACACGCTAATTAAACGATATTGCAAGCACTAAAACTAAACAGGCCTGGTTACTCTATAGCGACCAGGCCTGTTTAGTTTTAATCAGACAAAAATTTGTTTAATCTAAAAGATGCTGCTGAATAAACAAAGCCACCCCTTCATTCGAGTTTGAAGCGGCACGCATACAATTCGGTAATTGCTGCTTCACAGCCTCCGAAGCATTCTCCATCACCACCCCAAAACCAGCTAGCTGTAACATAGAAATATCATTCATGCCATCCCCAAAGGCCAGTGTCTGTTGAGCCGTTTTGCCTTTTAATTGAAGCACCTTTTTCAAAGCTTGACCTTTGGATACACCAAAGTTCATCACCTCTAAATATTCAGGCGAAGTAAAGGTCACACTCAACATGTCGGAAAACTGTGAAGCAAGTAAACGTTCTAATGGCACTAGCTTTTCATGTTCAGCGGTAAAATAAATTTTATCGATATGTGACAGATCCATATTGCTGAAATCGGCCATTTGATAACGAAAACCCGATTGGTCATGAATCGCTAATAAGGCTTCATGTGGTTCTTCCACCAGCCACAAATCCTGCTGATAGACATTTCGGTGTAACTCAAAACCACGTGAAATCTGCAGAACCTGCTTCACCAAGCTTTCTGGCATGTGATTTTCGTACAAAACCTGACCATGATAATCATGTACCCGAGCCCCATTAGAGGTAATCAAGCAAGCCTCGACGCCTAACTGCTGTGCCATCAAATAGACATCCTCATAATGACGCCCTGTCGCCAGCATAAACTGGACACCTTGCGCCACCAAAGACTGCACTGTTGCAACCGTATTTGGGGTTAACTTGTGTTCGCCATTCAATAAGGTGCCATCCATATCGGCGACCACGAGTTGAACTTGATTACGAATTGAGTGAGACATTAAGAGTCCGCCCTATTGATTAATCTAAGAAAACGAAACGACTAGGCCTGATCGGTTTCAGAAGTAGCACAACCATCAGCAGCTTCCTGTTCACAAAGAACCTCAATCAAACGCTCTAACTGCCGCTCGCAGCAGCCACTTCCTTGACAAGCATAAGTTTGATTCGAGATCGCTTCAAACGTGCGGGCACCACCTTTAAAGGCATTGATTATCTCTTTCTTAGGAACGTCATAGCAGACACACAAATTACGGTCTAAGTTTTCAGTGAGCAGACGTGGAATCTCGGTGGGATCATTTAGTTTATTACTTTGCATGAAGTTATTTTAACTCAGGATGAGCGGAAGCCAACTCTTGAGCAGTGACAAATTGGGTAATACGAGCCGTACTGTTTGGATTAGTCACTAAAAAGGCAAAGGACACTCGATGTCGAGAAGTTGGATGCATACGCTTGTCGTGCGAACCGATGGGATGAATGGCAACGACTTTAGCTTTTGCATAAATTATCTGCTCTTCCATCTGCAACAATATACAAAACTCGTCATTTAGCAGATAACTCTGTTCTGTTTCAAAGGCCAAGCCACCCGTACTCAAATTAACGGCCGTGACTGGCCAACGGTCAGGATAAGAGAGGTCTTGAAAACTCTCTTTTAAATCTGAATAGGCCTGCTCATAAAGGTTTAACTTAATAATAAGATTTTGTATCACCTTGGCTAGCCAGACACCGTTTGATGCGAGTGTATCAATATTATGCAAATAACGCGCACCCGAAAACGGCTCTCTAACTGGGCGCGTAAACAAGAAAACATGACCCTCAACACTGTGCTCAACCGCATCAATTAAACTAGAAATTAACTCATCAACTTGATAAAACAGAGAGTGAATCAGTGGGAATACCGACGATTTTCCATTGCCTTCTGGGAGAAGGATGAGTCGGTCTTGATCCAAGCGTTGATAATACTCTTTTTGATCCCTAGGATCATTTCCTTCAATCAACAGATCCAATAACCAGACTAGAAACTCTAGACGCCGATTGATATTGCTGAATAACTCAACAGCCCCATTTTTAACATGCGACTCATCCTTAAACGAAGTTAATAATTGATCGTGAGCCTGTCGATAAACCTGATTTTTTTTAGAGGGAAGCGGGATGGAGTTTGGCTTTTTTTTGTTCGCATCAAATGGCTGAATATAAAGCGGAAGCTCCACATTCATACGAAAGAATTGCCGTTTATTTTGTGACATTCCTTAGACCCTTACTCATTTATTAAAACTTTAACCCATCATAATACGGAAAGGAGAAACTGAAATCAAAATTCAGAAGAGGAATACTCAATTAATCGATTACGTCCCTGCTCTTTTGCTTGATACAACGCAGTATCTGCAACCGAATACAGTTCTTCATCGGTCATAATATCGTCAGCATGATGATAACCAATACCCGCTGAAATGGTAACAAAATTAAGTGGTGGATTACCGATATGCTTGATCGATTTACTCTCCAGTTTACGCATCAGTTTTTCAACTAGACGCTTGCCTTCCTCATGCGTTTCAACGGTTGCAATAATCGCAAACTCTTCACCCCCCAAACGAAATCCAAATTCACCAGCTCTGCGCAAGCTTCTCTTAATAAGCTTACCAACTGCGGTAAGAACTTGATCGCCTTTAGGGTGACCATATTCATCGTTATACTTTTTAAAATAATCTATATCCAGTACAGCTAACATCAAGGTTTTTTCATCTCGAATACTTCGGTGGAGTTCTTGTTGTAATACCACATCAAACTTACGTCGATTATGAAGCCCAGTCAGCTCATCGGTCGTAATCAGCCGATGTAATCGTTGATTATTCAAACGTAAAAAATTTAACAAATAAAACCAAACCCCAATAAAAATAAAGCTTTGTAGTGTCAAAGCAGTGATAAAAATTTGATACTTTTGATTATGGCTCTGCTTGAGGTCTTCAGAGTTTAATTGAATTTTTTCAAATGCCAGGACCATCTGATTAGAATAACTTGCTTTTAAGACCAAGTATTCCGGGCTTAATAAGCGTTGCTGAGCTTCCGCTACCAATCCAGACTTTGCTTTTTCAATCGCACCCGTCTCAATTAAGATCAAATCATGGTTCAGCTCAGAGGTCTGCTTAATCATATCCTGTATCACTGGCTCGATTTCACCTGCCTCTTTCAGTGCAAGGTCTAATTCAATTGCCATTTTGTCATAACGACTTAACCAGGCCTGCTTAGGGTTAAATGTGTACATACGTGCAGACATCGTCAAACCTTCATCAAAATAGACAATTTGACTGGCCAACCATTTTACTTTGTTCAATTTTTCAGAGATCTCGGAATACCGTTCCGAGTGATAAAGAATAGTTGAAGCCGACAAAATCATTGCCAGCATAGACAGAGTCAATACAACCAATAAAATCCGTTGCTGCATAGTCCCTTTTTTCATAGCAGATCTTTCTGATTATACCGATGCACTTAATTCCACTCTTTGTTAGGCTTAACGTTAAAAACCACTATACGAAAAACACTAGGACAAAGCAAAAAATTACATTTATAACCCAATTAGCTTCAACTTTAGTCACTCGTGAATGCATAAAAAAAGCACCTAAACCAGCGCTCAGATGCTTTAGTCGTGATCACAATTTTAAGCGAGTAATTAATGTCCGTGTGGAATCATCGCTCTAAACACCACTAAGAACAGATAGAACCAAACAATTCCCGCACTAACGAACCAAATGATTACACGTTTAAAACCAGACAATTCCAACAAGCCTAGTCGCTTATGCAAAATGATCAATGCCCAGATCACCGCAATATAGTTAAACAAACCAAATAGATGAACCCAACCATCACGGAACGTCGCCAAAGGTTCAGCCACCACAGCTGATCCAATCAACCAGTGCCACGCATTCATAAGGTCTGACGCATAATGAATAAAGAAAAAGCTTCCAATATGACTGAAAGCACCAATCAACATCAACGGTGCCATTAGCTGACCGACTGACTGAAAGTAATCTCTAGTCGGCATCTTGATCATTTTAGCGCTCACCGTAAAGCTTGCCCAGACAATCGCAAAGGTCGAAATTAATGCCATCGAAAGTGCCATCACCCCAATCCAATCCAGCATGGGTATTGGTAAGGTAGACTCCATCCAGCGCCCGGCTTGTACCCACGGCAACTGCTCCTTAATAGAAGAGTGACCTAATGAGTGATGAAAACGCATCGTGATCGAAATCACCGCTAATAACCAAATATAGACCCAAACATTCATCGGCTCTTTAGCACTGCTTGCTTTCCATAACGGAACAGACGGTTTAGCGAGTTTAAATTCAACCGCATTACAGGCTTGAGAGCAGTCCATACACAATGTACAGTCGCCCATCGAGTTCTTCTTTTCAAAAAAATACGGACGTAAATTCCATTCACACGCTTTGGTGCAATCAAAACTGCGACACGAACCACAATGATCTTGGTCAGTCGTTAACTTAGCAAAGCCGACCTTACTAAAGGCACTGGTGACACTGCCGATTGGACAAACCGAGCTGCAATAAGCCATATTGCGATACAGATAAAACAGTATCCAAGCAACGACCGTTAACACCAAGAAAAACAGCGCCGACACCCAAGGGGTTTTTAATACATCTGGAAAAATATAGATCGGAACCCAGTAGGCCACCAACAGCAATCCAAAGCCAATCCAGCGGTTCTTTAACCAAGCCGGTAATGGCTTTTTAGGCCCAATGCGATTTAGATATTTTCCAACAAAACTGTGCGGACAAATCCCACAAAATACCGTGCCTAAGGTCGCCATGCTTAAGATCAAAAAGAAGGGCCAAAACAGCGACCAAAAGATCGCTCCAGTATAAGGATTGACGTCTTCAGTTGGGTAGACAAAGCCAAAATAGACCGCCGACACCATCATAAACAACGCCACTAAACGCACGGCCATCATGACTTTGCTATTGCTAAAAAACAGACCAATAATCGGCCATCCTAAAATATCTAATTTACTGCGCGTTCTTTCAACCTGATTCATGCTGAACTCCTAATATTTATATTGATAGCTCAACATGATGTTACGGGGTGCACCCGGTGTGTAGTAATAACTATCTGGCCCATAAGAACTGGCTTTTTTAGAAACTTCTGAAGCATAACGTTGATCTGTCAGATTATGCACACTGAAATTTACAGCGTGTTCTTTGTGAGCATAGCCTCCTGTTAAGTGAATCACCCCGTTGTAGCCTGAATACTTCTCGGTATTGGCATCGTCCATATAGTACTCACCGACGCCTGTGGTTTCGACACGGGCTTTAAATGGCCCTTTATTCCAATCGACAAACACACTGTATTGATACTCAGGCGAGAAACGCAAAGTATTGCCAGAATAATCATTGGTACCGCTGATGTAATCCACATATTGATATTCGGTTTTAGAACCACTAAAACCTAACACCCAGTTAGAGGTTAATTGATAAGCTGTCGTTAACTCCAGACCCTTTTTATCGGTTTCACCGGCATTTTCATAATAGTCGGCATAACCATTCTCAACCTGAACAATCTCATCATTCAACTTATTAAAATACAGTGCCACATCCGCAGACCATTTTTGACTACGATGCTTTAAACCGATTTCATAGTTAGTCGAGGTAGAAGCATCCAAATTAGTTGTCGGAGCGTTATCACGCGTGGCTTGCATCTCTCCCTCAGTTGGGGCTTGATTTGATGAGGCCACCAACGCATAGACATTCGATAAGTTCGTTAAGGCATAAGACAGACCAATTTTTGGTGAGAACAGGTGATAGGTTTCATTGTAAGAGTATTCACCCGAACCAGGCAGGTAACCACCCCCGCCCCAGTTATACTTCAGAATTTCATTGCCATCAATCGACATATCGACTTGATCGTAACGTACACCAATATCAATACTTAAACCTTTAGAGGGTGAAAAGCTGTCTTGGATATAGGCACCCAAAATCGTATTTTGGCTATCCTCTACCTGCGCTAGATCACCTTTACTGTCAGTCAACACGACCCCACCGGCATCAACATCTCGATAGGTGTATTTTTTACCATCATTACGAATATCGGTACGCGCTGTCAGGCCAAACAGAAACTCTGCTTGGTTTCCAAATGCTTGATGTGATCGATTCCAAGCCAGATCGGTTCCAAACACCTTGTTATCTTGAGTATCATTAATCATCCCTGTGACAGGGTGAAAGTGCCCCCACTGATTAAAATAGACCTGAGGTTTAAAGGTATAGGCTCCCATCGTGGTTTCATAACGACTGTTAACAAAAAGCATTGTCGAGTAACGACCATTTTTTTGCCAATCGCCACTGGTATTAGTCGTTTCACCTGAGTCTTTATAGGCTTCAAATTCTGCTGTATTCAAGGATTGCGGCAGTTGTAAATTTGCCTCGGTATAAGCGACTTCGGTTTCTAAGATAGAGTCATCTGCAAACATGTGTCCATGCTTAACGCTTAATTGAGTGGTATCAAATTCGTTCCAGTCACGCCAATCATTATCTGATCGTCGATGTGAAACATTAATCGCCAGACTATTGTCTTCATCTACCGTAATAGATTTCTTGGCGTTTAAATTAACACCGCCAAACGATCCAACCCCTAACTTAATACGGTCTTGCTGTTCATCAAACACAGATTTGGATTTGATAAACACCACGCCACCACTGGCATTACTGGCATAGATAGACCCTGGACCTTTGTAGATCTCCACCCCTTCCATATCATCAATATCAATCAGATCAAAACGAGTAAAGCTGTCTGGATCGGTCATTGGCACACCATCACGAATCACCATAATCTCTCGCACCCCATAAGGTGCCTTTAAACCGGCTCCACAAATAATCAGACGTGAGTCGTAACCGTTATTTTTTGAGATCGCCTGAACACCTGGAATGCTATCGATCACATCATTGATGTTCATCGCATTTTCACGTTCAATCTGCTCTTCGTCTATTACCGCGACACTCTGCGGTACAGTTTTACTACCACGCTCAATTTTGGTCGCGGTAATACTGATTTTATCCAATTCCGAAACGGCGGTGTTTTCGGCAAAAACTGAAGTTGAATAAGATGAGAAAAGTGCAGCCAGAATGGCGAGTGAAAGCGTGTTGCGTTGCATAATATAAGTCCCTTTTAAATTCTAGGGGAATTATAGAAAGGAACCATAAACAGCAAATTGAGAAGTCATTAAGGAAAGCTTAAGAAACCCTTAATTTATATGTGGTTATATTTATACCCTTATAAGAAAAAATATACACAAGCACAACACCTACTTAAATCCACGCATAACATCCATAAAGTAGAATAATCATCAAATGCTTCAGGCATTAAAAGTACAATTAATACTTAAAACCTATCTACCCCGGTAAGGTCAACTTAATATTCTGCAAACAGATAAAACTCTCGATCTACCATTGATTTGACCTGGGTTAAACTTAGTTGAAATAAAACTTTGTTTATACTTATTCACTTGAGGCATTCACCAAGCTATATACAACCAAAATACCGATTACCATAACGGACAAGCTCAATAACAAAGCCCTACCACTGTTTGAACAGTTTGACTCATCAAGTACCTAGAACCTTAACCGACGGTGAAACAGAGTATTGCGGTAATATCGAGTATCCTGAGATCAGCTTCATCTGATTTTAAATGGCATTGGATACATAAACGATGTTAAATAACCACAGAACAATGGTTTCTATATTTAATTTAACAAAACGATTTTGCAGGAGTTTTTACCCAATCACTTACCGTAAAAAACTATAATGAAATTAGACTGCTTTAAATGAGGCTGAGTGGGTGACTTGATGTTTATAACACCGAAAGAACTTATCAGAATAAAATGTACGGCAATCGAACACCACTGTTTACACTGGAAGGTCGCAAAAAGATGTGCTCTAAAAAGCTCATCCCTTAACCTGACAATCACTGCCATCAAAATGAAAAACTATCAGGTCAACCCTAAACTTCTAGAAATTCAAAATGCTAGCTGAAGTTTCATACACAACATATATTGCCGTTATCCTGCTGGCATTTCTCTCCGTGCTTACTACATTACTGGGTGTCGCACTTGCGATCTACGTCGGCCAAAATACACTATTTGTGTCTGTAGGGATTGGGTTCTCGGCTGGCATCATGCTGTTAATATCTTGCTTTGAGCTCGTACCTGAGGCAATCGATGAAGTTGGCATCGGTATAACATTAACAACAGTGGTGCTTGGAATGCTCATTATAGCGTCTTTACATTGGCTAATTCCCCATACCCACTTGGTAGAAGAAAAAGGCGTATTTAACTGGACCTTGTTAAGAACGGCCTATCTGGTAGCGTTTGGCCTCATTTTACATGACGTGCCTGAGGGGTTCGCTATGGCAAACTCCTACGTTGCCTCACCGTCACTGGGAATATTAGTGGCATTAGCGATTGCACTTCATAACATTCCTGAGGAGTTTGCCATGGCTATCCCTATCATCGCAGTGAAGAAGAAACGATTCCTGTATATGGCAGCTTTCCTGTCAGGACTCGCCGAGCCACTGGGAGCCGTAATCGGACTTATTGCGGTACACTTCCACCCTGCTTTCAATCCACTATTCATGGCCTTTGCCGCTGGAGCTATGATATTCATTTCCATACATGAATTATTACCCATGGCCAGACGCTATCAGAATACCAACCTGTTTATACTTGGTGCAATTATAAGCATTTTCGTCTATATACTGCTAAACATGGTGCTACCAGAGTAAACCTTCCTGTAAAGTCAGTCAGCATCTTCCAGGCATTGAAATTTTCCCTAAACGTTACTGCTATTGGTCTTTTTTAAGTACTCTGCTTACTTTTTCTCTTGAACAGAATCCCAAAAATCAACTTCAAGCAATTCTATTCTAAACTGCTAGTTATCAGTTTATGCCTATTTATTAATTTGCCAAAATTCACGCAAAATATTTTCCAGCTCTTCAATTTAACGATAGCTACGTTATATTTTTATGTCTTGGTAGGGCAAAGAATCAAGATACCCATCAAACTTCGCCCGGCCAACAGCATAATCACTATGCCAATTATCTGGAACAGGTAACTCCTCGTATAGCTGCTGCCTATCCGCTTCAAGTAGCTGTCTGGGACGATTCATAAAATCCGCTGCACAATACACTTTTTTGCCTACTTTACTGGAAAGCCTATCCAGCCAATCAGCGCCTTCCTCGCTACGCATCAAATGATGATCCAGG
>JAYENR010000031.1:0-3899 GCA_034722175.1 Pseudomonadota bacterium
CGAAGACTATATTGCTGGTCTAACATCAACATAATCGCCGCTCTTTCTTCTGGAGTTAAGTGGGTATATTTTTTCATATGAATCATTATCCAAGTTAGTGTTGCACTTGCAATTTGATTCTAAGCTGTGGCATTATTGAGTGTTAAAGTGGATGTTCTGGGGACAGCACCAGGCATATTGGCAACACAGTAATGAACGACATTATCAATGATATAGGTTGGGTTTTGATGTGTCGTGGGGCGCGAAGTTTCGAAACAGCCTCCCTGATCAATTGCCACATCGACAATCACCGATCCTGCTTTCATTTTTTTAAGGTGCTTTTTGGTGACCAACTTTGGCGTGAGGGCGCCTGGTACAAGAACGGCACCAATCACAAGATCGACCTCAAAAAGGTGTTTTTCAATCGAGATGGGCGTAGATTGAACTGTTTGGATTTTATCGCCAAATTCCATTTTTACCTTTTGTAGTACGATTGGGTTATGGTTAAGAATAACCACCTTAGCCCCTAAGCCGATAGCCATTTGTGCTGCATTGCGGCCAACCGTTCCAGCACCAAGAATAACGACATTGGCAGGGTCAACCCCCGTTACCCCGCCCAATAATATGCCACGACCTCCATGGATTTTTTCTAAAAACTGCGCGCCAACTTGAATTGACATTCGGCCTGCGACTTCAGACATAGGGGCGAGCAGTGGTAGGTGATTATTTTTATCTTGAACCGTTTCATAGGCGATACACACCGCTTTGCTATTGATGAGATCCTGAGTTTGCTGTGGATCAGCCGCGAGATGCAGATAGGTAAAGAGAATTTGACCTTCACGTAACATGCCTCGTTCAGATACTTGGAGCTCTTTGACTTTTACAATCATTTCAGCCTGCTCAAAAATCTCTGCGGAACTCTCTTTGATTTGAGCGCCAGCTTGGAGGTAGTCTTCATTAGAAAAACCAATGCCGATGCCAGCATCCATTTCTACCAGTACCGGGTGTCCTTGAGTGACCAATTGATACACACTCGACGGAACCATCCCAACACGGTATTCATTATTTTTAATCTCTTTGGGTACGCCAATAATCATCATTAATTCCTTTCCTAGTGGAGAGTGTTGTTTCTTACAATTGTTTCTTTGAGGTGTTTAGGAGTTTGTGTCGAATGAAAATACCGATAAGGCTCATTGCAGATAAAAAAATTAATGGTCCATAAATAGCAGGTTCTAACAGATCAGTTAAAGATGCAGAAACTGTGGCAGTATGAATTACGGTTGAATATGCATAAGACTTTATGGCGATGCCTAAGATTGCAGCGGCTATGAAGTGGCGAAGTTGAACACATAATATCCCCGAACTGTAATTTATCAAGAAATGCGGAAAGGCCGGAAAAACCCTTAAGGCAAACAGTGTCAAAAAATTATCCTGTTTTTGGAGAGCCTTATAAGTTCGTGAGTCTGCTATTTTTGCCCGCCAATCATTAGATAGGTGTTTTGAAAACAGGTACGCGGTTACGCCACCAAGTGTTCCTCCTGTGGTCAGTATAAAGGTCGCTATTTCAGGAGGGTAAAGAGGCGCTACAATCCAGAGAAAAAATGAACCTGCCAGCGCAAAGGTAAAGAGCACTATTTGTGACAGAATTAACAGCACAACTAACCACCAATGGTCTGTCAGTTCTCTGGCGATTTTGAGCATCTTATCCGCATCAAGCAACCCGAGCGCATGCGATCCAATGCCTAGGATGATAAAAAAAACGACAATGAACAGTTTTGTAAGATAATTTTTTATCATATGTTTTCTTTTTTAAGAAATCGTCGGACGGCTTTTTTTCAAGTTTAACATTAAATTGAACGGTTCCTCTTAATAGAGTCATTGATTAGGCAAATCCGGCAGAATGATCAAGTCTCTTTTAATTGATAGGAACCTCTTGATGATTGATATCCATTTTATGGACCTTTAATTGACCCATTAAGGGCTAAAGATTACGATGAATCAAAGTTGTAAAAGTAGGTAAGATTCTGATGGCGTTATTTTTTAATAAAATTTAAAGCAATTTCACGAATATCACTGCAAACCGTGTTAGCGTTATTTTGTAGCTCCGCGTTTGCAGTGACATCAGAGCAGCCATCACATTCCTCATTAGAACAAGCCATTTGTGGTGTTAAAGAACCTATTACGTTTTGGTTATGGAATCTTGCCGCCGGTTCAGCCGATGCCTCTCGTGTTGCCGATTTACCCCAGATAGAAGAAGTTTCATTACGGACTAAAGATGGTCGCCATTTAAAGGGGTATAAACACAAAACCTTTCACCCTCAAGCTAAAGGTTATCTGTTGATCGTACAGGGGAATGCGATGCTGGCAGATCAAATTATTAGCAGTTTTCATAGTTTTTCGGAGGTGGGTTATGATGTCTATGTGATCGATTATCGAGGTTACGGGCGTTCAGAGGGTAAACGCCGCTTTAAGGCGATGTTGAGTGATTACCGTGAAATCATCCATTATTTAGATTCTTTAGATTATTCTTCAAGAGCTTTTTATGGCATGTCATTTGGTGGCATTCTGTTGTTAGATGCCTTACGTAATGATTCACAAGCTAAAACCTTAGTCATAGACTCTTCTCCTAGCCGTTTATCCGGCTATGGATGTCCTTTAGAGCACGATCCGGCCAATAATTTTCCTAAGCAGGCGCAGCATACAGTGGTGATTGTTGGAGCTAAAGATACGATTGTACCTCCTGAAGACTCTAAAGAACTGGTGACTATCGCTCGCCATAATGGCGCCACCATTATTGAGGATCAGGCATTTGGCCATCCCTTTGTCGATGGGCAGACGATTAGACGATTTAAAATCGTACTCGATTTTTTGGAGCAATCGTACTCAATGTCGACTGGAAAAGGAGTAAGTGGTGACTAGGTTAGGTTTTTTGCCGGCAGTGATGGGTAAGATTAGACTCAATAAAATGTTTGTGGTCTTTTTAGTTTAATTTCGTTTAAATAGAACTAGGTCTGGTTGAATATTGATCTTAAAAAGAGAGTGATTCCCAAAAAATATTAAAGACCAGAATGAAAGTGAGATACAGGAAAACTGTTATTAAAACAGTCCAGTAGATAAAAATAAGGAGCTGTTATGGCAATTGCCCCCAAAATACGAGCGCATTTAACTCAAACCAATACTTTGTATGAGAGTGTTGCTCACCCTAAAACTTTTTCAAGTCACGAAACGGCAGATGCTGCACATGTGCGTTTAGATCATGTTGCCAAAGGGGTTGTGCTCAAGGACAAAAAGGGGTATCTCTTGGCAGTTGTTCCAGCCAACGAATGGCTAGACATTAAGCGTTTAGGGGGGGAGTTGAATCGAGAGTTGCAGTTGATGCCAGAGAATGAAATAGCTCCGTTGTTTGCTGATTGCCAGCCTGGTGCAATCCCACCTTTTGGGGAGATTTATGGGGTTGAAACGGTGGTTGATCAAGATTTACTCTCTCTGGCTAAAGTGTATTTTGAAGCGGGTGACCATGAACAGCTTATCGGTATAAGTGGTGAACAATTTCAGGCACTTATGAAGGGGTTACGCCACGGCTATTTTTGTAAGCAGGCCTGATATTTTGGCTATGGTGTAAAGGTTTTTCAGATTAAATTGAATAAAGTTAGGTTCGAATTCTGTCTTATAATCCAAAAAAATAGGGAGTATCAATCGAGTTTGACTCTTTTTGATACTTTTTAGTGCGGTTAAGGAGTAATCAGTAATGAAGCGAATTTCAGGATTATATCTATTAATTCCAGTGCTGCTGATTGCTGGATTGCTGCTTAATAATATTTTCGCAAATAGTGAAAATAGCGCAAAGGGTGCTGTTATCCAGCTCTCTATTGAGGGGGGGATAGGGCCTGCAACGGATGATTATATTGAGCGCACCCTGG
>JAYENR010000032.1:0-3888 GCA_034722175.1 Pseudomonadota bacterium
TTATATTGAGATGTTTTACAATCCTAAGCGGAGACATACCCATAATGATCGTATCTCGCCAGTGGCGTTTGAAAAACAATATTTTGAGAATCAAAAAAGTGTCTAGAGAACCTAGGCCTTACCAGTAAGATTTACTGACAAAGCCATTGAATGATCACTTTTGTTTTTGGTATCTTTAAAAATCAAAACCTTTTTATCAAAATCAACATTTTCCCAGCGGAGTGAAATAACTTCACCGCGTCTTGCACCTGTTAATAGCAATATATATAGATAGAGGTGTAATCCATTCCATTTGGATTTTTTGGCTTCAGCTAGAAGTCTTGCCTGCTCATCTTTACTAAGAAAGACTTCACGACCTGACGACTCTTTCCTTCTAATGATATCTCGTGTCGGGATATTCTCTGTACTTACGTTGGGATGCTGCCCATTTAAATACCGAAGAGATTGCAGACTGATAACGATTAACTGTTGGCGGAGCAAGGTTTTTTAACTCTTGAATATCATCCAATGCATTTTCAACCATAATGCGGTCAACATCAGTGATAGACCAATCGCCAAATATTTTTACAAAAGCATTAAGTTGATAAAGAGGTTTTTCGTCTTTAAGGCCTGTTTCTTTGAATTGATTACGGTAGTCTTTACAGACATCAGAAAAACTTGGAATAGATTCACGAATACGCATAGAGTCAATATGAAATATCTCTTCACGTGCAAGTTTGCCGATCGTTGTTTCTTTGGTGTGATGATTTAAGAGGTCTAGCCAATCTTGTGCTAGTTCTTTTGAAGAAACTGTTTTGTAGTAGCGAACGCCACTAATCATTTTTTCGGCTTTGAATGTGCCTGATTTGGTTGCAGAAATACCCATGATTTTATCTCCATTAAAGAGACAAAAAACAGTATTTACGCCGTAGATTACGCCGCGCTGTTTTTATGCCTTAATTCTAAGTGTAGTTTTGTACCAACAAACACTAGGATTTAAGTTCTAAAAACAAAAAAGCTCGTTAAGATTCAATACCTTACGAGCTTTTAAAATATGGTGCCCAGGGCCGGAGTCGAACCGGCACAGTATTTCTACCGGGGGATTTTAAGTCCCCTGCGTCTACCAATTTCGCCACCTGGGCATAGAGATTTGCATCGCCATGCATGGTATTACATGTTTTTAGGTTTCCATTTTAAAATAAAATGGAGGCGGAACCCGGAGTCGAACCGAGGTAGATGGATTTGCAATCCACTGCATGGCCACTCTGCCATTCCGCCAATCTTGGAGCGGGAAACGAGGATCGAACTCGCGACCCCAACCTTGGCAAGGTTGTGCTCTACCGCTGAGCTATTCCCGCTTGATGGGGCGTATTATAGGGGTTTCACGTTTAAGGTCAAGCCCTTTTAACTAAAAGAATTGTATTTTTTTAGTTAAAAGAGCCTGCCTATTACTAACCTTATGATTTTGTTGAACGAATGATTTCAGGCAGAGCGGCTTTGGTATATTGAACCCAAGTAATAGCCGTTAATACCGCTGCAAAATATAACATTGGAAAACCAAGTTCACCCCAGTTTACACCCCACAACTCACCACCATAAAGTAACCATGTTAAAGCAGCCAACTGCGAAGCCGTTTTGATTTTACCTAGCTTAGAAACCGCAACAACTTCTCGAGCATTGTTTTCAGCCATCCATTCACGTAAAGCAGAGATACCGACTTCACGCATCATAATGACAACCGCAGACAAAATAACCCAGATATTGTCGTGGTATTCTGCCGCTACAACAATCAAGGCCGCCGCAACAATCAGTTTATCTGCTACTGGATCTAAAAAAGCCCCCAATTTGCTATCTGAACCTAATTTACGGGCTAAATAACCATCAAACCAATCGGTAATGGCAGCAATCATAAATGCCAGGCCTGCCCAAAAACGTGCATCCTCAATAGGTGCGTAATAGAACGCTAAAAAAACTGGAATTAAAGCGACCCTTGACCAGGTCATTATCATTGGAATGGACTTAACATTCATAGTTAAATGTTGCTCTTAAGGTTTGATTAATTTTGTGGCTAATACTACCACGTTTGGCTGCTATTTTAAGGATTTCAACGTGATAATTGGCTGTAAATCCTATTCTGAATCATATTGACCCGTGATAAAAATCATATATCCTTTGCGCTTTATCCTGACTAATACCTTTGACCTTTGCCAGTTCTTGAATAGAGGCGTTTTTAACCTCATTTAAACCACCAAAGTGCAGTAACAAACTTTTTCGAGTCTTTGGTCCAACGCCTTCAATATCTTCAAGCGTTGAATGTGTCTGAGCTTTTGTTCGTTTTGCGCGATGTGAGGTAATCGCAAAACGGTGCGCTTCATCACGGATATGATTTAGCAAATGCAAAGCAATATCGTCGGCCTCTAGATCAATGCCATCAGAGTTATGAGGTGTAAAAAGTATCTCAAGCCCAGCCTTACGCCCCTCTCCTTTTGCCACTGACACTAAAGGTACAAACTCAAGCTCTAAATTTTTAAGAACGTCAATGGCCTGGTTAAGCTGTCCTTTACCACCATCAATCACAATTAAGTCAGGTAGAGCTCCCCCCTCTTTCTTTATGCGACTGTAACGCCGCTCTAAAGCTTGATGCATTGCCGCATAGTCATCGCCAGCCTGAATTCCGGTAATATTAAACTTACGATATAATTGGGTATTCGGTGTTCCTTCAGAAAAGACCACACAACTAGCAATGGTATAATCCCCCGTTGTGTGACTGATATCAAAACACTCCATATGTTCAGGGGCTTTCACCAGAGCTAAAACCTCTTGTAGAGCGTTCACTCTTTCTAATTGACTGGCTTTTTGCCCAATATGTTGTTTTAGACCACTTAAGGCGTTGGTAGCGGCTAATTTCAATAAACCTTTACTGGTTTGCTGGCTAGCCTGTTGAATAAGAGTTTTTTTCTGTCTTTTATCCGATAACCAAACTTCAAGTACTGTTTGATCATCCAGCTTATCAGGCACAAGCAAAATTGCAGGAACAGGATGAAGTTCGTAATGCTGAGTAATAAACGCAGACAACACAGCTTGTTCATCAAAGCCTTCTCCCAGCCAGTCCAGCTGTTTGGGATAAAACAGTTCACTTCCCCATAGGTTTCCGCCACGGTACATCATTAAACAGACACAGACTTGATTCGCTTGTTCAACAATCGCTAATACATCCATATCTTTAACACCTGGCTGGTTAATCAAGTGCTGACTTTGTATGGTCCTTAATGCCGAAATTTTATCTCTGTAAGCCGCTGCTTCCTCAAATTCTAACGCGCTGGAAGCCACCTCCATATTTCGACCAAGCTCTTCGATCACATCAAAACTTTTGCCTTCTAAAAACATGAGGGTATGACGTACATCTTCATCATATTCAGCCTTAGTGACCAAACCATCCACACAAGGCCCTGAACAACGTTTGATTTGATACTGTAAACAAGGTCTTGAACGATGATTAAACACACTTTCAGCACACTGCCTAACGGGAAATATCTTTTGCATTGCCTGCAAAGTTTGATGAACCGCTGACGCATTTGGAAAAGGACCAAAATATTTACCGACTCGTCTTTTAGCTCCGCGGTGATAACTCAAAGAGGGAAACTCTTTACCCGTCGACACAAAAATATAAGGGTAAGATTTATCATCCCTAAACAGAATATTGTACTTTGGTTTGTGACGTTTAATCAGCGTGTTTTCTAGGATCAGTGCTTCACTTTCTGTATCCGTGACAGTAACTTCTATATAAGCCACTTGAGAGACCAGGTGTTTATAGGATGTTTAATAAGTCGGGCAAGATTATCTATGTGGGTAAAGCCAAAAATTTAAAACGTCGTGTTTCTAGTTATTTTAAGAAGTCGCACGATGAGA
>JAYENR010000033.1:0-3829 GCA_034722175.1 Pseudomonadota bacterium
ATTGCAGCGGTGATGCGTAAATTACTTCATATTGTGTTTGCCATTTTAAAGAGTGGCAAACCTTTTGATCCAGAATATAAAATCCGTGCTTGACCTTGTGGTTTAAACACGGTATCTGTTCAGTTTGTTTGAGCGGGTTTGGAATTAAACTTCTAAGAAGTCTAAAATCCCTTCACCGGCTGAACGACCTTCGGCAATCGCTTCAACAACCAAGCTTGAACCACGAACCATGTCTCCACCAGCGAACACTTTCGGGTTGGTGGTTTGGAATGGGTACAGTGAACTGTCTGCGGCGACCACACCGTTCCAGCTGTTGACTTCGATATCGAAGTTTTTGAACCACTCTGGTGGGTTTGGTTGGAAACCGAAAGCGACGATCACGGCATCACAGTCGATCACAAATTCAGAACCTTCAACCATCTCGGCACGACGACGACCGTTCTCGTCTGGCTCGCCCATGCGAGTTTCGATGACTTTGATACCTTCGACTTTACCGTCACCCATGACTTCCACTGGTGCTAGGTTAAACTTGAACTGAACACCTTCTTCTTTGGCGTTCTTCACTTCGGCACGTGAACCTGGCATGTTCTCTTCGTCACGACGGTAAACACAGAAGACGTCTTCGGCACCTTGACGGATTGAAGTACGAGTACAGTCCATTGTGGTATCACCACCACCAAGAACGACCACTTTTTTGCCTTTCATGCTGACGAATGGTTCTGGAGATTGTTCTAAACCAAGTTCGTTCTTAACGTTACCGATTAAGAAGTCTAGGGCTTTTTCCACACCCGGAAGGTCTTCACCTGGGAAACGACCTGCCATTGGCTTGTAAGTTCCCATTCCTAGGAATACCGCATCGTAATCGTCTAATAAAGTTTGGAACTGAATGTCTTTACCGATCTCTGTATTGACACGGAATTCGATGCCCATCTCTTCTAGCATTTCACGACGACGTACCACGATATCTTTGTCTAGTTTGAACTGTGGAATACCGAAAGTCAGAAGACCACCGATCTCTGGTTGTTTCTCAAACACAACTGGCTTCACACCACTACGGATTAGGATATCCGCCGCCGCGATCCCTGCTGGCCCTGCACCGACGATGGCGACCTTTTTATCAGTCATCACAACGTTGTCTAGAGTCGGTTTCCAACCTGCTGCAAAAGCCGTATCGGTAATGAATTTTTCGATTTGACCAATGGTAACTGCACCGAAGTTGGTATCTTCAAGGGTACAGGCCTGTTCACATAGTCTGTCTTGTGGACAGATACGACCACACATCTCAGGCAGAGAGTTGGTTTTGTGAGAGATCTCAGCCGCTTCCATAATATTGCCTTCCGAAACTAGTTTTAACCAGTTTGGAATGTAGTTGTGAACTGGGCAAGCAAATTCGCAATATGGGTTACCACAGTGCAAACAACGATCCGCTTGCGCCATGGCATCTTCTAGTTTGAATGGCTCATAGATTTCGTTGAATTCTACTTTACGTTCGTCCGCAGCCTTCTTTTCAGGAAGCTGGCGGTTTAATTCTAAAAATTGTCTAACATTTGGCATTTTTAAATTCCTTCCAGTTTCGCTTAGTCTGCTGCAGAGACGAATAGTTCAAATAGTTGTTCAACATCAATCGCACGCGATTTCACTAACCAGAATTTACCGATAAAGCCACTGAAGTCCGCAAGCACTTTTTGACCCCAAGGACTGTTGGTTTTCTCAACGTATTCGGTCAGTAATGATTTTAGATAGACACGGTAAGCTTCTGTGCTTTCTGTGTCGATACGAATGATTTCAACCATTTCTGGGTTGATGCGATCTGGTAGAGTGCGGTTCTCATCTAAGATGAATGCCATACCACCTGACATACCGGCACCGAAGTTAACCCCGACTTCACCAAGGGATACCACAGTACCGCCTGTCATGTATTCACAACCGTGATCGCCAAGCCCTTCAACAACCGCAACCGCACCTGAGTTACGAACACCAAAACGTTCACCACCGGTACCGTTGGAAAATAATTTACCGCCTGTCGCACCGTATAAACAGGTGTTACCAACAATCGGTGTGTTTTTCGCTTCAAAATCACTGTTTGCAGGTGGACGAATGACAATCTCACCACCGGCCATACCTTTACCAACGTAATCGTTGGCATCACCGTCTAGGTGAAGGTTTAAGCCGTCTACGTTAAAGACACCAAATGACTGGCCCGCAATACCCGTTAGGTTTAGGGTAATTGGCGTGTCTTTCATACCAGAGTTACCGTAACGTTCAGCGATCTCACCAGCAACACGTGCCCCAATTGAGCGCCCAGTGTTAACTAGGTCAAAATTGAATGAACCACCTGACTTAGATTCGATGGCTGCTAAGGTTGCAGCGACCATGTCTTCTGCAATGTTCCCCTTATCCCAAGGGTTGTTACGATCAACCTGAACCGTTTGTGGTTTATCTGCCGGTACGCCACCATCCGTGATGAATGGCGTTAAGTCGATGTTTTTCTGTTTTTCAGTCAGTGGGTTATCGATCATTTTCAGTAGATCAACGCGGCCAACTAACTCTTCAAGTGAGCGTACGCCTAGTTTCGCCATCCACTCACGAGTCTCTTCTGCCACAAAGTGGAAGTAGTTCATAACCATCTCTGGCATGCCCACAAAGTGCTCTTTACGCAGACGTTTGTCTTGTGTTGCAACGCCTACTGCACAGGTGTTCAAGTGACAGATACGTAGGTATTTACAACCTAGCGCGACCATTGGAACAGTACCGAAACCAAATGTTTCTGCTCCTAAGATTGCGGCCTTAATGACGTCTAGGCCGGTTTTTAGACCACCATCCGCTTGCAGGATAACTTGACCACGTAGGTCGTTAGCACGAAGTACTTGGTGTGCTTCTGCTAGACCCATTTCAAAAGGGTTACCCGCGTATTTGACTGAGGTCATTGGAGATGCACCGGTTCCACCGTCGTAACCAGAAATGGTAATTAGGTCAGCGTAGGCTTTTGCCACACCTGCGGCAATGGTTCCAACACCTGGTTCAGCTACTAATTTCACTGAGATCAGAGCGTTCGGGTTGATCTGTTTTAGATCGTAGATCAGCTGGGCTAAATCTTCGATCGAATAAATATCGTGATGCGGTGGCGGTGAAATCAAGGTTACACCAGGTACTGAGTGACGCAATTTCGCAATGGTCATGTCTACTTTGTGCCCTGGTAACTGACCACCTTCACCTGGTTTTGCACCTTGAGCGACTTTAATCTGCAATACTTCAGCATTACGCAGGTAGTGTGCAGTAACCCCAAAACGTCCAGAAGCGATCTGCTTAATCTTAGACATTTTTTCTGTACCGTAACGTGACGGATCTTCCGCCCCTTCACCTGAGTTTGAACGTGCACCTAAGCGGTTCATGGCGGTTGCTAGAGATTCGTGTGCTTCTGGAGACAGCGCACCTAATGAGATACCCGCTGAATCAAAACGTTTAAAGATCGACTCAACCGGTTCCACTTCACTTAGGTCAACACCTTGAATGCCATCTTTAAAGGTGAATAGATCACGGATGGTCATTGCAGGACGGTTGTTGACTAACTCACGGAATTCATTGTATTTGTTCTGGTCGTTTTTCTGCACCGCTTCACGGATGCTATTCACCACATCTGGGTTGAACGCATGATATTCACCACCGTAAACGTATTTGAACAGGCCACCTTGCTGTAGCGGTTTACGCGGGTTAAATGCTTCCCATGCTAAACGGCGCTGATCTAATTCTAGGTGTTGGAAGTTGGTTCCTTGAATACGGGTTGGTGTGCCTTTGAAACAAAGATCAACCACTTCAGAGGTTAAGCCAA
>JAYENR010000034.1:0-3821 GCA_034722175.1 Pseudomonadota bacterium
GAAATAGTGTTATAAGTTAACAGTCGTCATCCAAATCCATTCCGCGTTGTATTATATTAAAAATAAGATCTTGTTTAATCTCTTCTAGTAATGATGTTGATACTCCTTCTACTGCTAGTAAATCTGCAGGAAGACGACAGGTTGTTACTTCACAGTGAATCGCTATTTTTTCGGCTAATGATAGGTCAACACCATTGAGTGCTTTCGCAATATCCTGTGGGGCGGAGATGTTAATGTTGACAGGGGTAGAGTGGGCTGGCAGTATCAAAGTCAGGACGCTCAAAGTGAACACGAATATATATTTATTCATGACTAGCACTCCTGTGTAATTTTTAAGTTACTTAAAACTTTAACTTGTTGTTAAGTTAAAGTTTTTTTATGTATATGCTTTTAATAATACGCCCTTGGATCTGATAATCAAGTAATGTAATGACCGTTAAATATCGCTTCTACCTCGTGAGCTGCTACAAACCTTGTTCTGCCTTCCTCATCAAATTTTTTAATGTAATTCAATCTGTTAAGTAGTTTTAGCTTATTGAACAGGCCTAGTTGCTTTGCTTTCAATGTAAAAAGCTTTAAAAAATGTTATTATGCACCAAATTTAATGAACCCTTTGGTTCGGTAACTTAGCCTTTATTAAGCCTGTTTACGGCATTAATTAAAGTTAATTTAAGTGTGACAACACCACGCCTGTTTTTAAATAGACAGGTTGCTGAATGTTCAGCGTTTTGGAAATACTAAGTAGCTGGAACCCAAAACGTTTAAGTATTTATGTTGGCAAGCTTGATAAGACCTATCAACCTTGACTTTACTTCAGGCTTACCCAGCTCCTGAAGAAGACAGAACCAACCCATGAGGAAATCACGATATGAGCGAAAATTTCGTTGACCAAGATCCACAAGGCACCCAAGAATGGCTTGATGCATTAGAAGCCATTGTCTCTTTTGAAGGGTCAGATAAAGCACAGCACGTCATTGCGACTTTAATTGAAAAAGCGCGCGTTCATGGAATTGATATTCCTTATTCAGCGAATACGCCTTACTGTAATACCATTGCAGAAGAAGAACAGGCGCATTACCCTGGTAACCAGAGCCTAGAGCAAAAAATGCGTGCTATCTTGCGTTGGAACGCAATGGCAATCGTATCTGGTGCAAACAAAAATACTAGCGTAGGTGGCCACATTGCTTCTTACGCATCAAGTTGTACTTTATATGAAGTAGGGATGAACCACTTCTTTAAAGGGCCTAAGCACGAAAAAGGTGCAGATATGATTTTCTTCCAGGGGCATACCGCTCCGGGAATGTACGCTCGTTCATTTATGGAAGGGCGCTTAGATGAAGAACAACTGCGTAACTACCGTCAAGAAGTAGGTGGAAACGGACTTTCTTCTTACCCACACCCATGGTTAATGAGTGATTACTGGCAGTTCCCAACCGTATCAATGGGTCTTGGTCCATTGATGGCAATCTATCAAGCACGTTTCATGAAGTATATGGAAGCACGTGGTTTAGCTAAGACAGACGGCCGTAAGGTTTGGGCGTTCTTAGGTGATGGTGAAATGGATGAGCCAGAATCACGTGGAGCGTTACAGCTTGCAAAACGCGAAAAACTAGACAACTTAGTGTTTGTTATTAACTGTAACCTCCAACGTTTAGACGGGCCAGTTCGTGGTAACGCAAGTATCATCGACGAGCTTGAAGGCGTATTCCGTGGCGCAGGTTGGGCGGTCACCAAAGTCATCTGGGGTTCTGGTTGGGATCGTCTTTTACAAAAAGACACTTCTGGTAAGCTGATTGAGCGTATGGGTGAAGTGGTTGACGGTGAGTATCAGGCTTACAAAGCAAAAGGTGGTGCTTTCGTCCGTGAACACTTCTTCGGTAAATATCCAGAGACCGCTAAACTAGTTGAAGATATGACAGATGATCAAATCTTTAGACTAACGCGTGGTGGACACTCTCCTCGTAAAGTTTATAACGCTTACAAGCGTGCAGAAGAGACCAAAGGTCAGCCAACGGTTATCCTTGCTAAAACGGTTAAAGGTTACGGGATGGGGCCATATGGTGAATCGGCTAACACCGCTCACCAACAGAAGAAATTAGACTACGAAGGCTATAAATACTTCCGTGATCGTTTCTCAATCCCATTCTCAGATGATGATTTAGAGAAGCAAGTGCCTTTCTATGTACCAGATGAAAACTCTGATGTTATGAAGTACATGAAAGAGCGCCGTGAAGCCTTAGGTGGTAATTTACCAGCTCGTCATGATGAAGCTGAACCGCTTCCAGTACCAGCTCTAGATACCTTTAAAATGCTAACAGAAGGTACGGGTGAACGTGAAATGTCGACCACAATGGCATTCGTTCGTATCGTATCTATCTTGTTACGTGACAAGACAATTGGGCCTCGTGTTGTGCCAATCATTCCTGATGAAGCCCGTACATTCGGTATGGAAGGTCTATTCCGTCAGGTCGGTATCTACGATCCAGCAGGCCAGTTATATGAGCCAATGGATACCGATCAGTTGATGTGGTACAAAGAATCATCAAGTGGTCAGGTATTTGAAGAGGGGATCAACGAAGCCGGTGCGATGGCTAACTGGGTTGCCGCATCGACAGCGTACGCTAACTATGGCGTAAGCATGATTCCTTTCTACATCTACTACTCAATGTTTGGTTTCCAACGTATTGGTGATTTAGCATGGGCAGCGGGTGACTCTCGTGCGCGTGGTTTCTTAATCGGTGGTACAGCAGGTCGTACAACACTTGAAGGTGAAGGTCTACAGCATCAAGATGGTCACAACTTAATTCAGTACGATCACATTCCAAACTGCTTAAGCTATGATCCAACCTTCGCATTTGAAATGGCGGTCATCATTCGTGACGGTATTAAACGTATGTTTAATGAAAAACAAGACGTTTTCTACTACATCACAGCAATGAACGAAAACTATTCACACCCAGCGATGCCTGAAGGTTCTGAAGACGATATTCTGAAAGGTCTATATAAATTCAAGACTTCTGAAGCTAAACACAAAAACCGTGTTCAGTTAATGGGGTCAGGAACAATCTTCCGTGAAGTGATTCAAGCGGCAGAAATGCTAGAGAATGACTGGAATGTTTCTGCTGATATCTGGGGTGTACCAAGTTTCAACTTGCTACGTCGTGATGGTATCGAAGCAACACGTTGGAACACAATGCACCCAACTGAGACGCCAAAAGTACCATTTGTAACTGAGAAGCTACAAGGTGCAGAAGGGCCATTCATCGTTGCAACGGATTACATCCGTGATTATCCAGAGCGTATTCGTCAATATGTTCCAGGTGAATACTATGTATTAGGTACAGACGGCTTTGGTCGTTCTGATACGCGTGAACAGCTACGTAAGTTCTTCGAAGTCAACAGTTCATATGTTGTAGTAGAAGCACTTAAAGCGTTAGCGGATGCGGGTAGCATCAAGCCAGAAGTGGTCGTTGAAGCGATTACTAAATATGGCATTGATAGCGATAAAACTTACCCAGTTCACGCTTAATGTTGCAAGCCGTTAGCACTGAGCTAACGGCTTTTTCATTAGGGTGTTTGTTCATGATAACAAGACCCGAATACCGAATTTTTGAGACCTTAGTGCTAACATCAAACTAAACCACTAAGGCCTCCATACAAAGGAAACTTTGACATGGCGATACAACAAATTACGATTCCTGATATTGGTGATTTTGACGCAGTTGAAATCATTGAAGTCCTAGTCTCAGAAGGCGATACCGTTGCCGTTGATGACTCATTATTAACATTAGAATCCGACAAGGCGACGATGGAAATCCCAT
>JAYENR010000035.1:0-3806 GCA_034722175.1 Pseudomonadota bacterium
TATCTTCTGGCTCAATACTTCAACTTGAGCCAGAAGATATGAGCTTGCATACCAATAAAACACTCTACCTTCCTTCAACACCTTTGAATGTGTTAGTCAGTTGCGCAGTGGCTGTTCATAAACAAGGCCTGCAGGAAACCCGTGAGCTTGCTGAGCTGTGGTTGATTGACCAAAAAAACATCACTGGAAACGCCTATTTTGAAGCGCTTAAGGGATTGCGAAACGGTCCTTTTCAGCAAGTTAAGATATTCTCTGGTAAAGGAAAAGGTGTACAAAAGTTAACGCAACGTAAGCAAAGTTTTTCTGAAATAGTAGATGGAATCGAAGGTTTTCAACCCACACAAGTTGCTGTAGGCAGTGATCGCCGAATTGAGTTTCAGTATGCCATGCATCTTTTACAGCAAAATAAACAGCCGGCAACGGGTTTGTACTTGGATGATGGTCTTTATTCCTATGTGGGTCGACCTTATCATGTCGTTAAGGATGGCATTAACACAATCATTAAGAAGCTAGTTTATGGTTTTTGGTGGCAAGAACCTAAGACGGTTGGTGCTTCTAACTGGATTGACCAGGCATGGTTGTTTGCGCCGCAACATGCAGTGGGTCTTTTAAGATCAAAAAAAACGACTATCTTGCAGCCTAACTGGTTTCAAGATGCGGTTGTTATGGAATTAAGTCAGCTCGTCGCCCAGCAACTTAACTATGATGTTGTGGGTTTACACGAGTTAGATGTCATGATGCTAATACCACATCCGAATAATATAAAAAAAATGCCGGGCTATGAAAAACGTATTCAAAAAATAGTTGCGACATTGCATCAACAAGGCAAAAAGGTCGGGGTAAAATACCATCCACGAACACCCGTTGAAGACGCGTTGCAGTTAAGAACGCATGGCGCTACCGAAATTATTCCAGCTCAGCTAGCGTTTGAATTTTGTTTACCTCTATTCGCTAAAGATTGTTTAGTGGTTGGAGATGTGGGAACTGCACTGTTGACTAGTAAGTGGCTAAGGCCCGATTTAACCGTGTTTGCGATATTAGATGAGAAAGATGGTTTTCAAAAAAGATTTATATCAATGAGCCGCTCCATGAATATCAATGTGACGAACCAAATTGAGGACATTGTTGAATGATACAACCCCTTAAGTATTTTTGGCAGATTCCTCAGCCTAAATCGAGTAATGATCAATTAATCATGAGTATTTTATGTCGTAATGAAGTGGATATTATTGAGGCAAATATTAAAACTCATGCGTTACTTGGTGTAGATGGGTTTGTCGTGATGGATAATGGCTCTACGGATGGAACTAGAGAAAAACTGACTGAGTTATCTGATTTATATAACGTTCAGGTTATTGATCAGCCTTCACAAACCTACCAGCAAGCAAAGTGGATGAAGGCGTTAGCATTTTACGCGCGTGATAATATGAATGCTCGTTGGGTAATCAGCAATGACGCGGATGAGTTTTGGGTTCCTGAGAATGGTGATTTAAAGTCATATTTAAAGGCTAATGATTCTGTTGTTACCGTTAAGCGCAGTAATATGCTGTTGATTGAAGATGCTTTAAGTTCTGATTACCATTTCTCTCAGGCTCAACATCGTGTTTTATATCCTGTTTGCTACGATAGAGATGTTCAAAAAAATGATGATCAAATCTCTATGTTGCTAGTACCTATTAGTCCTAAAGTGATTGTAAACCCAACAGGATTAATCAAGCTAAGTGGTGGAAACCATCGTGCGAAACATGTTGGTAAGGTTTTTTCAGCTAGAAATGAGCCTGGGATTCATGTGTATCATTATCCAATTCGTTCGTTTGCGCAGTTCGAAGCTAATATTAAACATAGACAAGAATTGCTTAAACTGCCTAATGCTCGAATGGGGGATCACTATCGACGTTGGGTAAGGATCTATGAAGAAGGTGGTTTGTATGAAGAGTTTAAGCGCTTTATCTTAACTAGAGAACAATTGGCAACCTTTATAGAATACCGTGTTGCTATTGAAGACAATAAGCCGAGTGAGAGTATCATTAAGGCTCTCAATAAGTAGTATATATTTAGCGTACGTTAAAATATTAAGGAAGAGTTTTCTAATGAAAATCGCAGTTGCTGGAACAGGTTATGTCGGTTTATCCCTTGCCGTACTTATCTCTCAAAATCATGAAGTGATCGCGCTCGATATTGTCCCTGAAAAAATTGATTTACTTAACCAAAAAAAATCTCCAATTATCGATGAAGAGATTGAAAACTTTTTAGCAAATAAAACTCTTAACTTTACGGCGACTCTGGATAAAGAATTGGCGTACAAAGATGCTGACTTTATTGTGATTGCGACTCCGACTGATTACGATACAGAAACCAATACCTTTAACACAAAATCAGTTGAAGCAGTTATTGCTGACGTGTTGTCAATTAATCCTAAAGCAACGATGGTTGTTAAATCAACTGTCCCAGTTGGCTATACAGACCAGGTTAAAGCTAAATTTAATTGCGATAATATTATCTTCTCGCCAGAATTTTTACGTGAAGGTAAAGCACTTTACGATAACCTTTTTCCATCACGTATTATCGTAGGTGATGGCTCTGAACAAGCAAAAATATTTGCTGAATTGCTTGTTGAGGGGGCTGTGAAATCTAGTGAAGAGATTCCGGTACTCTTTACCAATAGTACTGAAGCAGAAGCCGTCAAACTATTCTCTAATACCTATCTTGCGATGCGAGTTTCATACTTTAATGAGTTAGATACTTATTGTGAGTCTCATGGTTTGAATTCAAAACAGGTTATTGAAGGAGTCGGGCTAGATCCTCGTATTGGAGATCACTACAACAACCCATCCTTTGGTTATGGTGGCTATTGTCTTCCAAAAGATACAAAGCAACTGTTGGCTAATTTCCAAGATGTACCAAACAATCTTATTAAAGCCATTGTCGATTCTAATACGACACGTAAAGACTTTGTTGCAGATCAAATCATTAAGCGTAATCCAAAAACGGTTGGTATATATAGATTAGTGATGAAGCAGGGATCGGATAACTTCAGAGCCTCAGCAATCCAAGGCGTGATGAAGCGTATCAAGGCTAAAGGAATTGAAGTGATTATTTATGAACCTGTTTTGCATGGAAAAGAGTTCTTTCGATCTGAGGTTGTTAATGACTTAAGTGATTTTAAAAAAATGAGCGACGTTATTATTGCTAACCGTATGATTACTGATTTGGATGATGTTGCTGATAAGGTTTATACTCGCGACTTATTTGGAAAAGACTAATGAATATTTTAGTGACAGGCTCGGCAGGTTTTATTGGTTTTTTTGTTACCCAGGCTCTTTTGAAGCAAGGGCATAATGTTATCGGTATTGATAACATGAATGATTATTACGATGTTTCATTAAAGGAAGCACGTTTAGATAGTCTAAACTCTTTTTGTAAAGATCATAATGTTAAGCCACGATATAAATTTATCAAAATGGATATCTCTGATAGAGATGCTATGCAGACTTTATTTTCAGAGAATCTATTTGACCGAGTTATTCATTTAGCAGCTCAAGCAGGTGTACGCTATTCCATTGAAAACCCAAATGCCTATGTTGACTCGAATCTGATTGGTTTCGTGAATATTCTGGAAGGTTGCCGCCAGCAAAAAACGGCGCACTTAGTCTATGCCTCGTCCAGCTCAGTCTATGGCATGAACAGTAAAATCCCATTCTCAACCAATGACCGAGTTGATTCTCCAATTTCTTTGTATGCTGCAACTAAGAAATCAAACGAATTGATGGCCCACACAGACAGTCCTCTATATAACATCCCAACCA
>JAYENR010000036.1:0-23123 GCA_034722175.1 Pseudomonadota bacterium
TGGATAGGTTAAATAATAGGCCTAGGAAAACCAGAGGTGGTAAAACACCCAATGAATTATTTATGGGGCTGCAAGTTGATTTACTTGCAGCTTAATTTAGAAATTGCACTTATTACTTGAAAGCGCGATTTTTTTTGTTTTCATTGGTACGTCCTTTTCATTATATGGGATTATTTACCATTTATTTCGAAGCTAGCTTAATAGGGATTTAATTCCCTGTCAAGAACTTAATAGAAAAAACTTGTGGTAGCCCTAGAAAAAATAAACCGATTAGTCATGAACCGCTTACAAACGGATAATACTGTTGTTTTTATAGAGTCAGGCCGAACCTAGACATGATAGGAAAGTCTCTTTGAAGAGCTGAGAACAGCCTAACGAGATATTTTGAAGAATTTTTCAAGAAAATAAACTTTGCTCAAATAGACCAAAACGGCAAAGTTTTTATCCAAGCTTGCGCTTGCCGTTGAATCTCTGGCCAATCTTGTTCTGAATCAGATTGTGAATATAACGTTTGATTTAAGGATTCAATCAAAACCGATGGGGCTTTCGAGTTTGAATAACGTTGTTCATACCAATTCTGAAATGACTCAAGAGAAATCGAACGAGCGACCTGTTCATTAGGTTTCAATATCGAGCGCTGTTGCTGCTGCCAATCTAACATTGCCGTAATCAACTGTTCTGCATTCTCAGCTTGCGTCATTGCTTGGCGTAATTTCCAGTTTAACCAGGCCTGTTTGGTTTGCCAAAGCAAAAAATACAGAACCGCTAAGCCCATAATCAACGCAACCCATTGCAAGATCCAAACCAACCAAAATGGTAACGCAAACTGTGTTTCTGATGCCAGGGTTTGACTCTGTAACTTGCCACTCTTTACATCAAAATAGCGTAAATTTAGCTCGGGTAAACTGAACAGGCCTGGTTGCAACACTCGATACGGTAAACGCACCGTTAAACGACTCTGCAAACCTTCTTCAGTCAAGCTTGTTTCAACTTCACGGCTATCTGTTAACCACTCCAGCTTTTCATTATGCGGAATCTGAGCGATCAATTGATGCGCAATATGATCTAAAGTCGAAACATTCACCGATTCCCCAGTTAACTGCCAGACCCAATGATTGAGATCACCAGAAAGCCGAATGTGACCTGAATTTTCGGCATCTAGACTGACCTGACCCACCGGGATATTGACAGGTAAAAAACTCGGCAGAGGCTGAATGTGGATAATGTGTGGCGAATCAAAAAACAACCACCTCTTATTTGAGGTATTTTTAACCACCACCGCAGGCGATTGTATAACCGTGCTTTTGGTGGTTGTGATCAGACTATCTGTATTAAATTGAAAATTAGCGACTAGCACCGCCGTTTTACCGGATATCAGGCCGCCCGATTCTGAAACAGGTTGTGCCTGACTCTGAATATTCCAATCGTCATTTTCATTGGCTTGAAAACGCACCTGATTGGCATCATTAACCACCTCAACCGTGGCTCTCCATAATGTATTTTCTGCAGTATAAATACTGGGTTTAGGAGGCTGCCAAACGATCGATACATCTGGATTTTCCTTAACCTCTATTTGAGTCGCCGGGATACGAATCGCACCCGCTTTCATCTCTGGAATCTCTACCAGACCTATTGATAATGGATAAAGTCGTAGGCGGATTCTATCCGAGCTGACATCAATTTCATGGATCGCAAACAGGTGTTTTAAGGCCGTTAAATCCAGTTTATCAAAGTCACGTATTGCTTGATCTCCCGAGATCGACAAGGTCACTCTATCTCCCAACATCAACTGTTTAGGGAAAATCCGAACCATCTCATCTTCTGCCGAAACCACGACACTCAGCAGAGATAAGATCACACCTAATCCCATTGGCATGGCAATCTGTTTAATCCAAGTTACCATGGTTGAACTCCTGGAATAGGGTGCGGTTGTGGCTGCGCCGCTTGAAAGCCCTCTTCACGTTCAAACAGTCGTTGCAACAACACTTTTTGCTGATCATCAATTTGCTGTAACTGCTGCTGAAAAGCTTGCGCCCGTTGTAGCTGTTTTTGTTTCTCTATAATGGCATTGGCGGTAGCGGCAGCTGCTCGTTGATCTGCATTCAACTTTGCAAGCTCTGTCGCCTGCAGTTCGTAATCTGTTGGATCCCCTTCCATTGGCAAGATCACCGCCTCTCCGCTACGATCACCGCCTATCGAATCACCATCGGCACCAAACCCGGGGGTTTCGGAACTCGCATTAGGCTTTTCACCACCATAAAATGCGCCATCGTCACCACGCCCTTTTCCTGTATCCCCCTCTTCGCCTTCTTCGCCTTTACCTTGTTTTTTGGCTTGATTCGCTTGCTCAATTTTTAAGCGCTCCGATGCAAGCGCTAAATTGTGTTGTGCTTGAGAGTAGGTTGATTGATACAGTAAAGCTTGCTGATAAGACTCAATCGCCTGAGGCAGTAGATTAGTCAAATAATAGCTATTCCCTAAATTGAATAACGCTTTGGCGCGTGCTGAATCTTGATTGGCCATTAAGGCTGCTTGCCTAAAATATAAAACCGCAGATTCTAAATCTTCTGCTTTATAAGCCGCAGAACCAGCCCCCATCCAACCATCGTAATTATTGATCTGATCGTACAACGCAGTGGCAAGTTCGTAATCTTGAGCTTGATAGGCATCATAGGCTTGTTGTTGGATCGCGACCTTAGAACCGCTGGTGGTTTGTGCGAATACTGACTGAGAAAACAAGCTGACAGCCAGTATTAAAGCCACCAAACCTAATAGGCTGTTTGAAGATAATGTGTGACTCCTCTCATCTGCTTTTGTCTGTAATGAACCAATCGATAATGGATAGAAAGCTAATAGTAAAGCCAAGGCCGCCAGCACCATAAATGGCTGGGCAAACTCTTGCCAGTTTTGTTGATTACTGGATTGACTCCGCTCACCGGCAGGCAAGGTAACTTCGGCCAATAAGCGTTGCATAAATTCACGGTTTTCTGAACCACGTAAATAACTGCCCTGTAAATTATGCGCCCATTTTTTTAAGCTCATCTCTTCTAATCGGCTTTGCACCAACACGCCACTGGTATGCAATTTACCGCTAGAGTGGGTATCATCAGGTAACGTACTGGGTGTCGGTTGCCCAATCCCCACCATAATGATTTTAACCCCAGTCTGACTGGCTCGCATATCTTTGGCAAACGGCAGCTCTTTCACCACACTCGGCAAAGGCGGAGCTTGCCAGAATACAGGGTTACCATTGGTTAAGACCACCATCACTTTGGCTTGACCTGCTGTTTTGCTTAAATGATTCACACCCGCAATCAATGCCAGTTCTAACCAACTCCCCTGAGTCGGCATCATATTCGGTTCAAGCAAATCTAAACTGTGCTGAAACAAACCACGATCAAAACTAAGCGGTGACACTAAATGGGGCTGACCAGCAAAGCCCATTAATGCCATTCGGTCATCCGGTTGTAAGGCATTCTTTAAACTTTCCACCAGGCTTTTCGCGTGTAAAAAACGATTTGGATAGACATCGTCTGCCGTCATGGAGTGAGATAGATCCATCACCACCAAGACGTCCACCCCCGCTCGACTGGACTCCATTTCTGAGAGCTGTAAACTTCTAGGCCCCGCAACCGCAACCATCAAACAAACCCAGGCAAGCGCCAATAAACGTAGCGGTGAAATAAGCCGTTTAAGCCGATTGAAAGCCTTTAAAATAACAACTGAAATTACCGTAAAAATACCTTTTTCAGACTGAACAGGCCTGGTCAGTTTAGAAAATGAAGGCTCCGAAGAAACCTGCACCCAAGGCCATAAATGCGCATCGGCATAACCTTGTTTGTTTTTACGTAGTAGTAAAGACATCCATAGCATCATAATAACTGGCGCAAATATGCCCCACAACCACAATGGTGCTCGCCACTGTAATTGACCACTCAGGAATGCATTCAGGAAATCCGCTAATTCATTCATAACGGACCTCCTTCTAATTCTGTATTATCTGACGCTTTCGCTTTACGCTGGCTGCCAAAAAGCACACTCAATAAGCCATACAAAGCAAAAGCCAATACACTGAATGTTAACGGCACAAAATATAGGACAATTTTCTGTGGTGGATTAGGTGGTGCAATATAGGGCACCCCCACCGACTGATCAATTTTAGTCAATACTTTTTGTAAGTCATCACCACTGCCAATTCGATAATATTCACCCAAAGTTTCACTGGCAATTTGTTGCAGTGAAGCCGACTCCAAAGGTTGATACAACAAGCCAGAATAGACACGTTTATCGGCCTCTTCACTGCTGGCACCTACCCCTACGGTATAGATCGGCACATTCATAGTTTGAGCGTAATTAATCGCCTCGTTGATCTTTAGGCGACTGGTTTGTGATGAACCATCACTAATCAACACCACCACACGTTTTAAGGTGTCTTTATCAGCCTGGCTGTCCATTGCCAACTCATTCTGTTTTAACGCCAAACCTAACGCTTCACCCATCGCTTCATCAGTACGACCTGCTAAATATGGCTTCAAACGTTTTAAGTTCAAACGTGCCGCGGTTTGATCACCCGTTAATGGCATTAAGGTATAGGCCTGTTTGGCATAAATAACAAATCCAAAACGATTTCCAGTCAGGCCTGATATAAATTGATCCAAAACGGTTTTAACCACTTCAATTCGTTGCGTAGCCTGACCATTGACTTGGTAATCTGGCAGTAAAAAAGAGGCGGAACTTTCAATCACAAACACCACATCACGTACGGTTTTTTGCTGTGGTTTAGGATCCGATTGTTGCAGTTTAATTGGCTGTGCTAGGGCTATTGCCAAGCTGACAATGATGAGCACGCGTAGTAATTGCAGCAAAAGATTAAAAACGGAAAACTGGCTTTTGACAGATTTAACCGATCTGCTTGTCAGACTCTGCAGATGAATCAACGGATGCTTAAAGACAAACTGGCGTTGGCTCTGCTGTTGAGCCAAATCATCTTGGCCGCCGACTCCTAGGTGTAGTAACCAAAAAATTGGTAAGAGTAAAATAAGCCAAAACCATAAAGGGCTCTCAAACTGATCGACCTGAAAGTTCACACTGCTGAGTAAACCGATGATTACTGTTTCCATCGTTCCTCCTCAATTTGAACTTTGCCCGTACCCGCTTTTAAATTGGGTAAAATCGAAAGCTGTTTCAATAACTGTTCTGCTTGCTGGATTAAATCCAAATAGGTTTCACGTGAAACAGGCTGTTTAGAAAATGCGGCCTGATTAAGGTGATCCATTAACGTGTTTAAATCTGATTCAAGCAAAGCTGTTTGCTGCTTGCGTGAAATCGCTATCCAACTTTTAAACTGTTTCAGCCAAATATACAGTTTCCACACTTGGGGTTTCGTGACGCTTTGTTTGATCATAGACAAATTTTTAGACAAGGCCTTAAGTTGCCATTTCAAAACCAGTGGACGATACCAACGAGAACCCAAATAGAGAACCACAACCAAAACCAATAGACCTGCCAATAACCAACCTATACTTTCAAACCAAAATTGCCAATCGACACCCGGTACAATCAGCGGTTCAATATCATAAATTTCATTAACGTCGGTTATTTCTGTTTGCAGTTTATCGGCCATGACTGTCACCCTGCTGTAACTGACCCAATTGAGCATCACTTAACAAACTGGTTACCGATACACCTGCGGCTTTAAGCTTAGTTTGTTGCTGCTGAAAAAACTGCTCTGACCAGGCCTGGTAGGATTCAATTGATTGCGAACCACTTAACGCATAGCGTTCACCACTCACCATCGATTCAAGCTGAACTCCCTGCTGAGCAGGTAAAACCACTTCTGCCCGATCTTGCACCCAAATTGCTTGAATATCCGCCAATTGCTGCAAAGAAGTTAAGATTTCTACACTTTGTGTATTCAGGTCGTGGAAATCACTAATCAAAATCACGCGTGATCCAGGCTGAATACGATGGGTTAAATCCAGTAATACATCATTTAAATGCGGTTCAAAACCGATATTTTTGATTGGTGGACAAGGTAAAGAAAAACACTCCATTAAATGCTCAAAAGACCCACGGCCTTCAAAGGTTGGCGTAAAGGTAACCTCTTCTGCCAATCGTGCGCCCTCTACTGGAATATTCGATTGTTGAGCCATCCATAAATAGTAACCTGCGACTCTAACAGCTTGCTCCGCTTTTAGGCGTGTTCGGGTTCCAAAACGCATGGTTTGACGGTGATCGACCAAGATAAACCAGTTTTCTTGACGCTCCTCTTGATACAGCTTGGTATAAGCTTGACCGGTTTTCGCCATCAGCTTCCAGTTAATCCGGCGGATTTCATCACCGATCTGATAAGGACGGCTCTCTTCATACTCCAGACCTGCTCCCATAAACCGGCTAGTTTGCTCCCCTTGTCTTAAGGCTTCACTACTATGTAAATTGACTGGTAACGACAGTGATAAATGAGAGAGTTCAGAAGCGAGTTGATTGATTTGTTGAGTAGACAGAATAGGTTGATCAAGCTTGTTTGAGACATCAACTGACCGAACCATGCGGTCAAATTGACCCCATAGTTTTTTTAGTACTTGCTGTATGCCTGAAGTCGCCATCTTAAAGCTCCGATTTATTCACATTCATAATAAATGTTAAGCCGCAGATTCAGTTAAAGGCACAGGCACCAATTCAATAATCTTTTCAATAATGGAGTCGGCAGTAAATTGCTGTGCTCGACCACTAAAGCTAATAATTAAACGATGACGTAATACGTCTGGTAACAGAGTGATAACATCATCTGGTGTCACAAAGTCACGTCCTTGCAACCAAGCGTAAGCGCTGGCTGCATGCAACAACGCAATCGACGCACGTGGAGAAGCACCCACCTCCAACACACTTTCCAAGGCTTTATCCAGTTGACCTAATTTTCGGGTGGCCGCTACCAATGCCACCATATACTTTTCAATCGGCTCAGAGACGTACTGCTCAGAAACCGAATGACGAGCATGCATGACATTTTCAGGCGTTAAAAATGCCGCTAACTTCTCTTTATCTTCACCAAAATGATGCGCTCGATCTCGGCGTAAAATCTCTAACTCTTCCGCTTCATCCGGATATTCCAAAACAAGATGTAACATAAAACGATCTAACTGGGCTTCTGGCAAAGGATAGGTTCCATTTTGCTCAAGCGGATTCTGGGTGGCCATGACTAAAAACATCTCAGGGAGTGCTCGAGTTTGCCCCCCTGCGGTTACCTGTTTTTCTGCCATCGCTTCCAATAAGGCTGACTGAACTTTGGGTGGGGCACGGTTAATTTCATCTGCCAACACAATCTCATTAAAGATCGGCCCTTTTACAAAACTTAATGCACCGGTGTTCACGTCCAAAACCTCAGACCCCATGACATCACCCGGCATTAGATCGGGTGTGAATTGAATCCGCTGAAAGCTCGCATGCACGCCATTCGCCAAGGTTTTAACAGCGGTGGTTTTGGCCAGGCCTGGTGGCCCTTCGAGTAGAACATGCCCGCCCGTCAACAGGGCGATCAGCATCTTATCCAACAAGGCTTCTTGCCCAACAATGACGTTCTGCAAATGCTGCTTTAATGTTTGAAACTCTGCTTGCGTAGACATATCTCTATTCCTAACTTCTCTGTATTTATGCGGCCTGATCTTCGGGGTTTTCTTTCACCCAAAACGCCACCAATAACCCTGATAATAACATTGCTATTGCAACCAATTCAAAGGCACTTTCAATCTGGCCGGTCATTTGTGCCACCACGCCCATTAAAAGCGCCCCTAAAGCGTACCCTAAATCACGCCAAAAACGGTAAATGCCTAACAGACTGGCTCGTTCATGAGCACAACTATTATCCGCAACAGCAGCCCCTAAGGTTGGATATAACATCGCCATCCCTACACCAATCATAGCGGCTTCCACGCTCCATAACCAAATAGTCTCGGTATGAATGAGTGCATAAGCCCCTAGACCACATAGCCACATGCCGCCAATAATGAGTTTTTTTCTGCCAACTCTATCGGATAAGGGTCCAGTAACCAGTTGAGAGCCTCCCCAAACAACCCCATAAACCGTAATAATAGCACTGGCCTCAATCAAAGAAATACCTTGAGATAATAAATACACTGGCAATAGCACCCAAACTAAGGCATCGACAAACTTTTCTACTAGGCCTGCTTGGTTTAAAGCAATCAAAGGACGGTTTTGCCAAGTCGCAAAAGCAAATAATACTTGAAAAGACCGATTTTCTACTTGGTCTGCAACCTTTGATAAAGACTTATGCACGTGTACATCCGACCACGCTTTTGTCTCTTTAATATGGAAGGAGGCTAAATACAGCCCTAACAGCAATACCACTAACGAAAACCCAAACAACGCCTCTCTAGCCCCTAGCCATTCCGCCAAACTGGCTACGATCAAACCAGCAATCCCCACCGCTGCATAACCAGAAAATTCATTTAATCCGTTAACCAATCCTCTCTGCGAAGTTTGCGCCAAATCCAACTTACTATTCAATGCCATTGACCAGCTTAACCCTTGGTTAAGCCCCAAAAAAACCGTTGCGGCAATAATCCAATACCAGTTAGGGGCTAGGTACAACATAATCGGAATCGGTAAAGCCACTATCCAACCCGCAATCAGTACAGGGCGACGTCCATATCGATCCGATAAAGATCCAGCAAATAGATTCATGGTGGCTTTAACCAAGCCAAACACCACCACAAAAGTAGTCAATAATAGAAACTGCTGCTCTGCTAGACCAAACTCGTCCGTGGCCATGGCAGGTAATACCGTACGCGTTAAACCAATCATGCAACCCACTAAGAATACCTGAATTAACTGGTGCAGAAACTGAGTTTGATTTAGACGAATACCATGCCGAACTGTATCGTTTTCAATATTAATGTGATGCACAGATCTTCCATATTCAACTACATGGTTGAATAATAGATTTAACGGCGTATACTTGTCAAGATAAACCCTATATTTTGTATTGGAGAATACTCGATGTTAAGAACCTTCATGCTTGTTATAACTTCTTTTGTATTAACACTTTCATTCAGCTCTACCGCACTGTCCGAAGAGGTGAAACAAACGTTTAACGGCCTAACCGTCAATGCCAATATTGTTTTAGCAGAAGGCAAAACGTTAAAAGATGAGGTGGTGTTATTAACTCACGGCACACTAACTCATAACGGACGTGAAACCTATCGTAGCATTCAAGAACTGCTAGCAGAAAGTGGTATCAGTTCCATTGCCCCTAATCTAAGCCTAGACATTAATGATCGTCATGGCGAATATGACTGTAATACTTTCCAAACCCATCAACACGATGATGCCATGCTAGAAATTGGCTTTTGGTTAGAGTGGTTAAAAACGCAAGGCACAACAGAAGTCACCTTAATGGGGCACTCCCGTGGCGGTAACCAAACTGCTTGGTTCAGTGTTGAAAATGACAGTGATATGATTAAAAAAGTCGTACTGATTGCTCCACAAACCTGGTCTAAACAAGCAGAACATGATGATTACGCTAAAAAATACCATGTGCCGTTGCAACCAATCTTAAACTCAACTGAAAAACTCGTTAAAGAAGGTAAAGGCGAGACCAAACTTTCCAATATCAACTTTATCTACTGCAAAGAGACCAATGCAACGGCTGAAGCGTTTGTAAGTTATTACCGTACCGATGAACGCATGGATACTCCTACTTTATTGCTTAAAGCGGTTAAGCCGACCTTGGTGATTATTGGTTCAGAAGATACTGTGGTAGCCGACCTAACCGAAAAAATCACAAAAGTGAAAAATCCATTAGTGAGCCATACCATTATTGAAGACGCTGATCACTTCTTTTTAGACCTGTTCGCAGAAGAATTGGTTGAAACAGCGGTTGAGTTTATTCAGGAATAACCCATGACAATGGACACTTGCGAAACCAATATTAAACTTTGCCTATTTGAGCAACTTGCACAAATAGGCAAATCATTAGGTCATGCCAATCGCTTACTGATTTTAGATGTCCTGGCTCAGAAATCTTGCTCGGTAGAGGCTCTAAGTCAAAAACTAGGTTTAACCATCGCCAATGTATCCAAACATTTACAATCGTTAAAGCAAGCAGGCCTGGTTAAAAGCCAAACTTTAGGAACTCAGCGTATTTATCAACTCAGTGATGCTGAAATCATCCCATTAGTGAAATCTTTAAGACACATTGCTGAGAACCAGATGACGGAAGTGTCTCAACTTCTTTCAGAAAAACTTCATCCTCGCGCCCCATTAATGCCATTTAACCCAAAAGAACTCAAAAAGGCGGTTCGAGAACAAGAAGTCCTATTACTGGATGTTCGTCCTGAAGATGAATATAAAGCCGGACACATTCCCGGCTCAATCAATATTCCTATCGATCAACTCTCCTCCAACCAAAACACCTTACAACAAAAAAAACCTATCGTCGTTTATTGTCGTGGGCCCTACTGCTTATGGTCTTATGAAGCGGTAGAAACACTGCAAAAATCAGGCTTTTCAGCTAGCCGAATACCTGATGGCTATCCTGAGTGGCAACATAGTTAACCCGCTAGTATAAAAGACTTTTCTTATATAAGCCTTCCTAATGGCGTATCAATAAATTCATTAATCCTCTTAACTTAAAAGGTTAATATATTTATCTGTACAAGCTAGCCAATAATGCCTAGATAATTAGTACATTAAACTTTGAATAAAGTGTAATGGAATAAAAACATCCCCTAAAAAAGAATAAGGGCATGCCCTAATATAGGGTTATAGGCACATAAATATAGTTTATAATTTAAAGCTTAATTATTCACGGATAGAGGAATACTTACGAATGAAGTTCATGTTAAAACCCGTACTTGGTGCAATCGCACTGACCCTTGCTTCTCAGGTGGCTATTGCAGCAGAAGCCCCAGCTAAAAAAGATGCTGGCAAACTGACCGTTACGCTAAAAGCGATGCACGTTATTGATGCTAAAGACAACGGATATGATCCTAATAGTGGTCAATCTGAGTTAATTAAAGTGAAATACGTTTCGCCTAAAATTAATGACATTAAACTAGGCATGGGCTTCTATATGGCTGGTGATTTCTTTAATGGAACAGATTTAAATTCAGAGCGTATTGCTCGTGGCATGTTTGTGACTGATGACGGTTCTGTCGAGAGTAACTTAGGTGAACTTTACCTTGATTACAATAATGGTAAAGTGAATGTTTATGGTGGTCGAATGATTTTCAATTCACCTTTAACAACCAGTGCTGAAAGCACCATGCCTGATTTCCATACTGCTGTTGGTGCAAGCATCAAAGCAACGGACTCTTTAAACCTAGGTGTCACACAAATCACTCAAATGTCTTACGGTGCCCGTGCCATGACTGAATTTGGTTTGGTGGGTGAAGGAACAGGAACGGCGGGAACCACCCAAAAAGCCAGTGTCATTGGTCAAGCTGAATTCCATGACATCGCAGATATTACATTAGGTGCCGCTAACACTGAATCAACCAGTGGCATTACCGCAATCAATGCCGACTTTAAGGCCTCTAAAAATCTAATGATCAGTGTTTGGGATTACTATGCACATGATATTTCGAACAATATCTACTTAGAAGTCAACCACACAACCCCTTTAAAAGGTAACAAGCTAAAATTGAGCGGTCAATATCTGACTCAGTCTGACATTGGCGACAAATTAGCTGGTGATTTAGACTTTAATATGTTCGGTGCAAAAGCCGCAATAGGTAATAAAAAATGGGGTGGCTATGTTGCGATGAACCAAAGTTCTGGTGAAACTGACATGCTCAATGCATGGAGCGGTGATCCAGGTTATACCAGCACCATGTTCTCACGTAACGAATATCGCGAAAACGTGACAGCCTATAAATTGGGTGGTCAATACAAAATCAGTCCTAAGTGGATCCTGAGCGGTGGTTATGCAAACTACGGACAATCGGACACTTTAGCTCCGAAAAAAGTGCTTAAAATTGCACCAACCGGTTTAGCTGAAGCCCAAACTGATGCGACTGAACTTGATCTAGCAATCACTTGGAAACCAACCAAGAAAACGATGTTAAAACTCGTTCATGCTAACCGTACTAGCGAATACGACGGAACAGATGGGGCAGATTTAACTCAAGCCCATACTCGCTTAATCGGTATGGTTAAGTTCTAAATTATTTTTACACTTAGGCTTATTAGTTAAGGCTTGAAAGAATACTCTTTCAAGCCTTTTTTATATTCCTAAAACACCTGTCTATATTAAGCTCAACCTTGCTACTAAAAGTTATTCAAGAATAGTGATCTTCTTAATATAAAAACTTTTCCCTATCGTTCACATCACTCTCTGTATTATTTAATACCTAAGATATCAACATAACGAATCACTTCCATTTAACATAGGTCTATGTATAAAGCACCAGCGGCATTAGTGTTGTTAACACTAATAACCGTATAAATATCTTCCACTTAGGGCCATTATGATATACCCTATGCGCCACCTGTTCACCTGGAGTATTTTCACTAGAGTCTAAAGGCGACTTGACAATGAACTTCGAGCGATTCATTTCAAGCTTGCTATACCTGAGGCATGACTTAGTAGAGAGAGAACACTCCATTACTCCATGTGTACATAAAGATTTCAATTTACAAAGAGGAACTGTTTCAAATGACATTTCAAATGAAACCAATCGTGGGTGCGGTAGCACTAGCAACAGCAACAGCTACTGCTGCAGAAACACCAAATGACAAAGGTGGAAAATTAACCGCTCAAGTTAAACTACAGCATGTCGTAGATGCGAAGGACAACGGTTACGATCCAAATACCGGTACGGCAGAAATGTTCACGCTAAAATACCTTTCTTCAAGTATTAATGGTGCCAAAATTGGAATGGGATTCTATGCCGTTGGTGATCTATTTGACAACACCGACTTAGATATCGATCCAGGCCGTCCAGCAAGTGGTTTATATGTGACTGGTGATGCTTCTGTTAAAGCGGTTTTAGGTGAGTTATTCGTAGACTACAGTCGTAACGATTTGAATGTTTACGGTGGTCGTATGATGTTTAAATCTCCATTAACAACGAGTATTGAAAGCACCCTTCCTGACTTCCATACTGTGGTTGGTGCTAACTATAAAGCAACCAAGTCTTTTAGTGTAGGTCTTGCACAAATGACTCAAATGTCCATTGCAGCACGTGGTGCCAGTGAATTTGGTCTGATTGGTGAAGGAACAGGGACGGCAGGTATCATTCAAAGCCCAGTGGCTTTAGCACGTGCGGAATTCCATGACATTTCTACCGTTGCATTAGGTGAAGGTGCAGAAGATACCAATGGTTTAACTATTTTAAATGCCAGCTTTAAACCGTCTAAAAAAATGAATGTTTCTGGTTGAGGCTATATGGCTCACGACATCTAAAATGCCTTATATGTTGATGCTAACCATGTGACACCTTTAAAAGGTAAAAAGCTGAAACTAAGTGGTCAGTACCTAAATCAATCGGCAGCGGGTGATGAACTAGCGGGTGATATCGATTTCAATATGTACGGCATTAAAGCAGCCTTAGGTAGCAAAAAATGGGGTGCTTTCATCGCGATGAACCAAAGTTCTGGCGATACAGGTATGTTTAACGCATTCAGTGGTGATCCTGGCTATACAAGCTCTCAGTTCTCACGTAATGAATACCGTGAAAACGTAACCGCTTATAAAGTAGGTGGTAGCTATAAAATCGCACCTAAATGGAAAGTCATGGCGAGTTATGCAAACTACGGTCAATCTGACACCACTGTTCCTGTCGTTCCTGGAATCGATATAACAAATGGTAGTACTGTAACAGCTCAAACTGATGCAACAGAATTGGATTTAGCGGTTATGTGGAAACCAACTAAGAAAACCATGATTAAAGTAACACATGCACAACGTGTGAGTGAATACGATGGTTTCAACGGTGCAGACCTAACTATGGGTCACACTCGCTTAATTGCGGTTGCCAACTTCTAAATCAATTTTTAAATAATTGATTAAGTTAAGGCCTGCAAGCAATCGCTTGCAGGCCTTTTTTATTTAATAGAACCTTAGAAAAAACGAACCATCTAACCTTATTTCAAACACCTATCTATCAAACGTCAACATAAAAGCCTTTCATATGTCATAGAAATACCTCCACCCTTTATACAGCCGATATAAATCATCCAACTTCTTTTCTCTATTGCCAACTAGGTGACTTTGAATTAAAAAAAGATTAACATTAAAAGTAACTGAGTAAAACACTAGGAAATTAATCAACCGATTCTGTGAAATAAAAGACAACAGGCCTGGTCTCTTCTAATTATGAATGCATTAAAGCGGATTACTTTATTGATGGTCATCATCGCCCAACTGTTTCAGCCATTACTGGCCGAAGGTCGAATGGTGCACAGTGATGCCTCTGATTCGCAACCGATGATGCACTCTATGAACGCTCATATGGCAATGCAGCATCAACTTCACCAGATGCACGGCAAAACCAATCCTAACGCCTCGGTTAACTCAGCCGCAGACCATGCCAATTCCAGCATGATGGATGCGTGTTGTGAGACAGTCGATATCGCTTGCGATAGTCATTGTGCGGATCATCAGTGCACGGTTATTTCGACCGCACCGCTGTTTGCAACCCATCCAGTTATCACCCTATCTCTTATTGAGAACACGCACACTTTAGATTTCCCTCAAGTTGCTATGTTCAGCCGTAACATTACACCTGAAGACCGCCCTCCGCTCGTTTAACTCTTAATTTTTAGCACTTGTTTACTGTGTATTTGCAGTAACTTTTTGTATTTAAAATTTAGGAGTTCAACACATGAACACTCAAAAACCACATAACAAAACTCAAGCTGTTTCCAAGCAGACAGGTTCTCAGCTGCCGAATTTATCTCGCCGTACCTTTATTAAAGGGGCGATGATGAGCAGCGCCATGGCTGGGGTGGGATTTAACCCTGCGCAATTATTTGCTAGTATGCCAGGCGAAATTACCAACCAGCCTTTAGTCGATCTTCCGCAGACCTTATCAGGCACCGAGTTTCATCTCGATATTAACACCTCAATTGTCAACTTTACGGGCACACCGCAAATTGCCGCCACCGTGAACAATATGTTGCCCAGCCCAACCCTGGTTTGGCGTGAAGGTGATGAGGTCACACTGCACGTTACCAACCATTTAGACGAGATGACTTCAATCCACTGGCATGGCTTAATTTTGCCCTTTGAAATGGATGGCGTTCCCGGCCTGACCTACGACGGCATTAAACCGGGTGAGACCTTTACCTATAAATTCAAAGTTCAACAACATGGCACCTATTGGTACCACAGTCATTCAGGCTTTCAAGAACAAAATGGTATGTATGGCTCCATTGTCATACTCCCAAAAGAAAAAGATCCTTATGACTACCAACAAGATTATGTCATTCAACTCTCTGACTGGACAGACGAAGACCCCGATGATGTAGTTAAAAACCTAAAACGTATGCCTGACTACTACAACTACAGCCAACGTACTTTGGGCGATTTTTTTGGAGAAATCAAAGAAAAGGGGTTCAAAGCCGCCTTTAATGAACGCAAAATGTGGAATGAGATGTCAATGATGGATCGTGATCTATCTGATGTCTCGGGGGCAACCTATACTTTTCTTATGAATGGTTATAACCCTGCTAGTCACTGGACAGGCCTGTTTAAAAAAGGTCAAAAAATACGTTTACGTTTTATCAATAGTGCAGCGATGACCTTCTTTGATGTGCATATTCCTGGCCTCAAAATGACCGTGATTGCCTCGGATGGTAATTTAGTCCAACCGGTAGAAATAGATCAGTTTCGTATTGGCGTCGCAGAAACCTATGATGTATTGGTTGAACCTGTAGATGAACAGGCCTATGCCATTTTTGCTCAAGCCATTGACCGCTCTGGTTATTCCATTGGGAGCTTGACCACCAATCAACAAATATTAGCAAACGCACCTGAAATGGACCCGTTGCCCATTCTAGGCCATACCGATATGGCGATGGATATGAGCAATATGGATCATTCTATGCATGGTGGTATGAACCACTCACAACATCAGGCTATGAACCACGATATGCCGGAAATGAACCACTCTCAGCACCAAGGCATGAACCACGATATGCCGGAAATGGACCACTCTCAGCATCAGGGTATGAACCACGATATACCGGAAATAGATCACTCTCAGCATCAATCTATGAACCATACAAAGTTTCACGTGAAACCTTTAATCGATGCCAACAGGGAGGTAGCCGACTGGCCGATTGAGCAAGCTGAAATAAAGTGGGGGCCTCATACCAATATGCAGGCGGAAGATGCTCAATACCGCCTTGCTGATCCCGGCGTTGGCTTGCGTAATAATGGTCGAAAAGTATTAACCTATGCCGATCTAAAAAACCTTTACCCAACCCGACACGATCCTAAACCTGATCGTGAAATCGTATTGAATTTAACCGGCAATATGGAGCGTTATCTTTGGTCTATCGATGGCGTACCCTACTCCAAAGCCGACCCAATTCACCTTAAATATGGCGAACGAGTTCGCATCACCTTTATCAACAACACCATGATGAATCATCCCATGCACTTGCACGGACTTTGGAGTGATTTAGAAACTGGTGATCTCAATTATTTACCCAAAAAACATACCGTTGTGGTTCAACCCGGCGCACGCATCAGTTACCGCGTAAACGTCGATGCCAAAGGGGTATGGGCATTCCACTGTCATATGCTGTTCCATATGGCAGGTATGTTCAGAAAAGTCATTGTGGCTTAACAGAAGCGGTAAGGAGAATTTAAAATGAAACTACACACACAAACAACACAAAAACTACCAGGTGTGATCGCTTTTGGAGCGATTTTAACTGGCTTTGCAATCTGCAATACAGCCACCGCCGGCATGATGGATGAACCCGTGGTGACTAAATTTACCGTGGATAAACTGGAAATCACCGATGGTGAAGATAATCCCATCGTTTGGGAGCTGGATGCTTGGGTACTGCAAGACATTCAGCGTTTAGTGATTAAATCATCAGGCCAAACCGTTAAAGGCGAAACCGCCAGTGAAAACATGGCGCTATACGGCCACGGTATTGCTCCCTACTGGGATATTCAAGTTGGATTAGGTTACGACACCCATGAAGACGACTCTCATACCTGGGGCGTGGTCGGGCTTTCCGGAATGGCACCGTATTTTTTTGAAACCGATGTTTATGCCTTAGTGGATTCTGACGGTGTTTTTGGATTTCGATTTGCCACCGAATACGAAGCATTAATCACCCAAAAATGGGTCTTATCCCCTGAAATTGAAGTGGAAGCCTATTCCGATGATATTCCCGAATTAAAACTCGGATCTGGACTCTCTTCAGTGGGGCTGGGCATTCGTTTACGGTATGAAATCAAACGTGAATTTGCACCTTATATTGGTGTTGAGTGGCATAAAACCTTTGGCAACACGGCTGACTACCATGATGAGGAATTTGAAACCTCTGTGGTAGTTGGCTTACGTTTCTGGTTCTAACCCATCATCATCGTTGAAAGCCAGGTCTTACTGGGGTCTGGCTTTCTCAAACTTAAGGATAAAAACATGCTCAAATTTAGTTTTCTACTAGTCAGTTTTTTACTGTTAACCGCTTGTTTCAATACTGAACAGGCCTCCTCACAAGCTGATGTGGTTGCTCATAAACCAACCATTGAAAGATGGTACAGCCAAACAGATATCAACGTTGGCCAGCAGGTATTTACCCAAAACTGCACGGTTTGCCATGGTCAACAAGCCGAAGGGTTGGTTCATCCATGGAACAAAACCTTATCGGATGGGCTTTACCCTCCCCCTCCTCTTAATGGCACGGCGCATGCGTGGCATCACCCTTTAAGAGGATTGCTGACCACCATTCAGCATGGGGGCCAACCTATTGGCGGTAAAATGCCAGGCTTTAAAGACAAGCTCAATCAACAACAGCAACTTGCAGCCATCGCCTATTTTCAAAGCTTATGGTCGGATGAAATCTACCAGGCCTGGTTAGATCGTGGAGGATTAAGTTAACTAGAATTAACCATCCATCTCAGCCCTAAGGCTTCAAGCAGCCAATACCATGTTGGCTGTTTTATTCTTTTCTAATCGGTGTACTATAGTATTCAATAAAGTTCCATTATTGAGCATGCGTTACATGACAACCACCCCAGACATCGCAATCGTTTTAATCACCTTTGGTGGCCTGTTTATGATTGGTTTAGTCGCCGATCTTCTCGGTCGTCACACCCCTCTTCCTCGCGTGACCCTGCTGATTCTAACGGGAGTGATTATTGGCCCCTCGGCTTTAGATTGGCTACCCAATTTTATTCATCAATGGTTTCCGGTACTAACGGATATTGCATTGGCGATGATTGGCTTTATGCTCGGTCAAAACCTAACCAAACAAAAACTTACTTCGATGGGACGGCCAATCATTGGCATATCCGTCAGTGTGATGATTATGACTGCTGGCCTCACATTTGTGAGTTTAATGCTACTCGGTGCACCCATTGAACTGGCTCTCATTCTAGCTGGTATTGCTCCTGCCACCGCTCCTGCCACCGCTCCTGCTCCCGTGGTCGATGTCACCCAACAGATGAACGCAAAAGGCCCCTTTACCGATACTTTACTCGGCATTGTGGCGGTTGACGATGCATGGGGTATGCTACTGTTCAGTATTTTATTAGTGCTCGCATCAATCGCTGTCGGCAATGGCGATGCCTTACACAGTCTCTATTCCGGACTTTGGGAGATCAGCGGAGCGCTGCTGCTCGGTGTTGTCCTTGGCTTTCCTATGGCCTATCGCACCAGCCATCTCTATCCGGGTAAATCCTCTCAAGCCGAAGTATTGGGGTTAGTTCTGTTGTGTGCCGGTTTAGCAGAGTGGCTAGGGGTCTCTTATATTTTATCGGCCATGGTGATGGGAATCGTGGTCGCCAATTTTACGCGTCACCATCGTCATAGAGCTTTCCATGAAATCGAAACCTTTGAGTGGCCACTGTTGATTTTGTTCTTTTTACTGGCGGGCGCATCATTAAAATTGGATGCGCTTTTAGAGGTTGGCGTGTTAGGGCTCGCCTATATCCTATTCAGAATATTAGGACGCATTTCTGGCTCATTTTTAGGTGCAAAATGGGCGCACTGCCAACATAAGCGGTACCACTGGATGGGGTTAGCTATGTTACCGCATGCAGGGGTTCCAATCGGGATGGCTTTATTAGCGATTCAACACTTTCCTGAATTACAAAGTGTGATTTTAGCGATTATTTTAGGCTCCACCATTGTATTTGAACTGCTGGGCCCACCCATTACGCGTCAGATCTTAATTAAAAGTGGCGAAACTCATACAGAGCCACACCATAAATAAATATCAAAACTCACATTATCCAATCAGTGACTACCAGTCTTTAACCGACTCAAGCCAAACCACCATCTCATCTAAAGGCAGAGGGCGGCTAAACAGATAACCTTGTGCCTGATTACAACCCAACTCCGTTAAAAACTGAAGTTGCTCAACCGTTTCAATGCCCTCTGCTACGGTTTCTAGCTTCATTGCTTGAGCTAAAGAGACAATTGATGTGGTAATCGCATTATCATCCTCATCATGCGGAATATCATCAATAAACGATTTATCAATTTTAAGTTGATTAACGGGGAGTTTTTTTAGAGAACTTAACGAAGAGTACCCGGTTCCAAAATCATCAATTGAGATTTTAAACTGCATCTCCTGCAAAACTGTTAACAACCCAATCCAACGGTTAGGATTGTTCATAATCGATGACTCTGTGATCTCTAACTCAATTTCCTGAGGGTGAATAGGTTGCTGATCAAAAAGCGACTGTATGGTCTCTAGAAAATCACTCTGTTCAAGCTGAACACCGGACACATTGACCGCAACACTGCCCTTAAATCCAGCACGATTTTTTAAAATTTGTAAATCTGAATAGGCCTGGTTTAATACCCACTCTCCCATTGGCACAATCAACCCCAACTCTTCCGCTAACGGAATAAAATCATTAGGTGGCACCAAACCTTTATCTGGATGGTTCCAGCGGATCAACGCTTCCAAACCAATCACTTTTCGATCCCTGAGATTCACTTTAGGCTGATAATAGAGCTCAAACTGCTGCTGAGTCAGTGCATGTTTAAGGTCAGTTTCCATCTCTAAACGCCCCACTAAATCATCAGACATCGATTGGGAATAGACTCTGTAGGTGTTTTTACCCGCCATTTTTGCTCGATACATTGCGGTATCTGCATGTTTATTCAAAACTTCAATGCTGTCACCATCTTGTGGAAAAAAGCTCATACCAATACTGACAGATAAGGTAAAGGACATGTCACCCAACACAATTGGTTCTTTAAATGAGTCTAATAACTCAACAATGACCTTTTCTGATGCTTTAGGGTTAGCTAAGCTCTCCAAAACCAACACAAACTCATCCCCACCAACTCGGGCTAAAGAGTCCTCTTTTCGTACCCGAGCTTGCATGCGCTGTGCAACTTCAATTAAGACTTGATCACCAATGCTATGGCCATAACGGTCATTGATATACTTAAAATTATCTAAATCAATAAAACACACCGCTAACTGCGTACCTAAACGTTCATTAATCTGCAAAGAGTGCTCTAGTCGAGCATGCAATAGACTGCGATTCGGTAAATTGGTAAGAGGGTCATGGTGTGCTAAGAACTCAAGCTGCCGTTCAGACTCTTTTAGTTGAGTCACATCCTCTGCAGTCCCAATAATTTGGGTCACCTGATTATCTTCATTACGCGAAAAAGCTGTGTCGTAACTTCTAAAGGTACGATAATCGCCATTTTTATGTTTGACCTGATACTCAATAATTCTGGTCTGGCCTTCAGGCAAGCCTGTCAGCTCAACAAAGTGTGCTTGCAGTTTAGGAAGATCATCAGGGTGGAACATTGAAATATCAATCAGTTTGTTATCTCGTGCTTGAATCTCTTCTGGGGTGTAACCCAATAGCGTAAATACCGCATCGTTACAGTAGATATTTTGTTGCGAAACTAAATCAAAAATATAGACAAAAATCGGTGCCGAATTCACCACCTTATCAATAAAGTTTTTCTGCTCTTTTAAGTCTTTTAATGCCTGTTTAGACTCGGTAATATCTGTATGGGTACCGACCATTCTTAATGGTTTACCGTCTGCATCTTTATCCAGAACAGAACCTTGTGCCATGATCCAACGATGGTAACCATCTTTAGCAAGCATTCTAAACTCATGGACAAAAACCGGTTTAATGCCTTGTAAATGTAACTGCACATTCTCTAATAGAGCCGGAAAATCCTCTTGATGCACCCGACCCTGAAATTCGGAAAAGTCATTTCCAATCTCATCTTCGGCATAACCCAACATCGACTTCCACTTTTTAGAATAGGTGACCTGATTGGTTAACAGATCCCAATCCCAAACACCGTAACCGGCGCCTTCCAAGTGTTCAACCCAATGTTGATTAGAACGGGAGGCTATACTCATTAACCAACTCTACCTACTTTGTATTTCGCTTAAGTTTTAACATACTGATTTTAAAGTTAATATACAAGTGACTCAGCCCAAGTGTTTTCAATGCGTAAACAAGGTTTATTAAAGAAACTCAACTTCCACGTAGAGTTTTGCTAAAACAGTATTTGCTTTCTATCACCTACTTAAACAGTCAACCGAGTTTTGGAGCATCATAGTTTTCAGGTTCATCACTGTAGACACAGACATTCCAGTCAGCGGCTAAACCATCTTCTGCAACACAATATGTATTAAAGAAGTCGACAATCTCTTGGCGTTGACAGTGGGCTTCAAAAGCCGTCATATTTGCCCAAATCTCATTAAATACAATTGAAAAACTTGTGCCTTCTGCAAACGGACTTTTAATGTGATGAGTCACGGTATATTGCAGACAGCCGTCTTCTCGTAAAGTATTCGGTTCTAGGCTTTGTAAAACTTGAAATAGTTCGGCGTGTTTGCCAAGTTTAGGTTGAAATTGAGCTAAACAATAGACTTTAGATGACATAAAACAATCCACTTAATCCAAAAAGATAAGTTTAGCATCTCATAGGTAAAGTCAAGGAGCAGATTAATGAATACAAGGCTCAAATTAAACTGAGCAGGCCTGGTTAGTTTTCAATTTCAAATACTTCTAAAAACTTAGAAATATGATTAATAAAATATTAACCCGATCTAATCTATTGATTAGATGATCAATTCAATCATAACAAAAAACTTTCTATCAAGATACACGCCTTCCTACCTAGACTAAAATAGAAAGTGATAAATTGAAAAGTACGCAAAACTAAATGAAGGCTCTATAATTGGCTTTTTTATCAAATACCCAATAAAAACCTATGACTTCTCGCCAGCTTATTAACCTACTTCATCCACTGTTTTCTCTGATTGCTAAAAATCCCAAATACTTGATTGGAGTGGTGTTAGCAGGTGGGCTTTGGTTTGCCTATGAAATGATGGTCGCACGCCCTGCAATGAGCTATATGGGCGTACCAAAGATCATCGCTGAACCCGCTATCGGTAATTGGAATCATATACTGCGCAGTGATGGGTTTATGTTGGAGTATTCTGAAAAACGCCAAAACCCATTATGGGTCACCTATCAAGTCACAGAAAAGAAGCAAAGCTCTGGCAAACGCCCAAGTGGGTTCAAGCAAGATTGGCGCTCTTTTGCCAGTGTCAGCCACCAAGATTACACCGGCTCAGGTTATGATCGTGGCCACATGGCACCCAACTATGTCATTGCCAGCCGTTATGGGCGTTCTGCACAATTAGATACCTTTGTCATGACCAATATCACGCCACAAAAACCCAATTTAAACCAAAAATCCTGGCAACGTTTGGAAGAGGTGATTGCTAATGACTTTTCAGAGTGGCATGGAGACTTCTGGGTGGTCACAGGGCCTATTTTTGGTGAAAACCCTAAGACATTGAAGAACAGCGATGTGCAGATTCCAAAAGCATTTTATAAGATCTTAATTAAACCAAGCACTCAAGAGATGCCTGCGAAGGCCTTAGCGTTTATCTTTCCACAAAACGCCAAAGCCAAG
>JAYENR010000037.1:0-3801 GCA_034722175.1 Pseudomonadota bacterium
ACACTCACTTAATGCAACCTGGTCAAGCGGACCACCTTGCGCAAGCCCTGCAGATTGTTGAATATTCAAACTAGAAATATTAATTCCTGTATCAACTTTACTCACCGGCTTTACGTTACTATTTCCCCCACAGCCAGCTAAAACCACTCCAGTAAAAAGTACTGCATTAAGTTTTATTAAATTCATCCAATATCCTTTATCATTATTATCAATATGTAAATACCCGAAGAAGTATATTGGAAATACTCAGGACATACAACAATTTCATGAGAAAAAAAACAGGTCCAATGCCTATGTATCACATACTAAAAAATATTTTAGAAAAGAAAACATTAAGTTAGAAAAGTATTGCTCTCACTCAATTCATTCCACCGTTTATTGAAAAAACTTGACCAGTTATATAACTTGCTTTTGAGGAGGCCAGAAAACTAACCAGATCTGCCACTTCTTGAGGTTTTCCAGCTCGTTGCATAGGTACAATCTGTTTAATTCGCTCTTGTGAAAAGCTGTCACTGGCCATTTCTCCTTGAATAACCCCTGGCGCAACGACATTGACCGTAATTTTACGAGATGCAAGTTCAAGTGCTAATGATTTACTAGCCCCTATTAAACCAGCTTTTGCAGCTGCATAATTTGTTTGTCCTCGGTTTCCCATAACGCCTGCGACAGATGAAATGTTTATGACACGCCCCCAGCGTGTACGAATCATTGGAAGTAATAGTGGTTGAGTTACATTAAAAAAGCCATCTAAGGAGACCGATAAAACTTTTTGCCACTGATCATGTGTCATGCCTGCCATAACAGCATCATCATGAATGCCAGCATTATTTACAATCAATTGAACAGGACCGGTTTCCAACAACAATTCAAATGCTTGCTCCACAGCGAGACTGTCTGTCACATCAAAGCAAATCGCATTAGCGTCCCCCCCATTTTTTTTAATACTCTCGACTAACTGCTGCGCTTTTTCCAGTTGTCTATTAGCATGGACCCACACTTCAAATCCATCTGTTGCTAATTGAGATGCAATGGCCGTGCCTAAATCACCACTTCCACCTGTAACCAAGGCTTTAATTTTTTTTGTTTCTGTCATAATTTCCCTAAAAAGGATGAACAACCATTACTCGACCAGAACAAATAAATTGTTTGTCTGAATCAGTAATATGAAATGTATAAAGTTTTGAAATATCATCAGTCACTAACGCTTTAGATTCGACCTTTAAGAATGGTGTGAGTGGATTAAACCGCCCCCATTTAACCGATTTGATTGTAGCGATATACCCTATTCTAGGTGAGCTTAAATTCCGTTCTAATAAACCGCCATGAATTGCAATAGACTGGGCACCATATTCAATCAAGTGCATATTAGAAAGGGTCTTGCCCTTTTTCAAAGGGTTATCATCTAATAAATGTGAGCTTGTCATACACGTTATTTCTGTTTCAGAGTAATGCAAGACACCCTCAAGCAAACACATCCCACCTGCATGAGGAATGATTTCTTCAATTTCACTTCTAGTTAAAATTCCAGAATCCATCAACTGATCACAACTTTAATAAAATTATTTTTACTGATTGGGTAAGATATTTCAAATGGTCCAACTTTATTTTCAACCAGTATCATACTCTTCAAAAGCGTATAAGCTTCAGCAGCAGGTACCCCCTTATAAGGGTTGTCTTCTTTATGGTTGCCAGGTTCTCTATCCAATTTAATTGTAAGGCTCGGAAACTCATCACTTTGGATCAAGTCATCTGCACTTAGAACCATAGAACATGCAAAAGGCACATTCTGAGGTTGATTAAAATTAGTTGGAATCGCTGGATCAACAGGCAAGTCATAAAAAACAACTAAAACGGGTTTAGCTGCCGTTTGAGACTGTAAAACCGCTTCTAACAGACCATTAGCTATCGAAAAAGAGCCCACTGAAATAGCACTAGCCGGAGCTTGGTTATTTTGGCCTATCATCCAATAACCGGCAGGTGCATTATGAACAGAGTTGTGAAAATGGGTTGGCGAAATCATTGGCTCTTCATCATTCACGGCCTCACACATCCTCGCAGAGATCATCGTATCGCCATCCCGACTTACAAATAAAACAGGAATTTGATCCGTTTCATCTGGGTAACACCCCCTGTAATGATTCCAAGCTTCCTCTGCCGTCGCTAAAGCTAATTTGATTGTAGCTGTTGTACGTCGTCTTTCATTAGCAGGTAAAAATGCAGGAGAATACTTTTCAAGTGGTTGAGAGATATCAGGCGCTTGGCCGGACTTAATGAGTTTTTTAAATGACGCGAAATTAACTAGGCCTGGTGCGGTAATACCTAAACTAAGAATATTAACTTTCATTATTCTATAACCCACGCTTTAAGATCACAGAGGCATTATTACCCCCAAAACCAAAAGAATTGCTCATCACGTAATTTAGAGGCATTTTAAACTCTTCTAACACCTGTACTGTCTTATTAGGAATGTTAACATTATAGTTTTCCAATGTTTCTTCAATCTCTGAATCCACTGTTTGTAAATTTAAGTTTGCATATACCATTTGATTTTCTAAAGCCCATTGACAAAGAATCACTTCCGTCACTCCAGCCGCGCCGAGCGTATGACCTGTAAACCCTTTAGTCGAGCTAACCCACAATGGGGAATCATCTACCAAATGATCAGAAACCCCTGAAAGTTCTGACAAATCATTACTAGGTGTTGAGGTTCCGTGCAAATTAATATAACCAATCTCAGAAAATGCAATTCCCGCTTGCCTTAAAGCGTTTTTCATTGCCTGACTCGCACCCCGCCCTTTTGGGTGTGGCGTAGAAATATGAAACGCATCGCTACTTTCACCGACTCCAGCTATTTCGATTCCGGTTGAAGATAACAAATCTACCCCTTTCTCCTTTGATAACAAAATGAAGCCTCCTGCTTCACCAATATTGATGCCATCTCGCTGTTCATCCAACGGTTTGCAAATCGTTGAACTAACTAAACCTAGGGATTTAAAACCATGTAAAGTGGTTAGGCACAAACTGTCCACGCCACCGACTACGACTGCATCAACTAGATCAGCATCTAACCAACGTTGTGCAACAGCTAAGACTTTAGCACTAGATGAACAAGCGGTCGAAATAACAAAATTTGGTCCATCAATCCCCAAAGCCTGACAACAAAAACGTGCCAACGAATCCATCTGGTGGGTTGATTCATACTTAAACTCAGAAGTGTCTGTCTGGCCACCAAATGCCGCTTCTGTTTCTGCAATACCAGAGGTACTGGTTCCCACAACCAAACCGATACGGTCAGCACCAAAGGTCTTAACTGCTGTTTTTACCTTACCTTCAAAATCATCTGCTAGTAGTGTTTGCCAAGCAAGTTGGTTATTTCGGCACATATACACTTCCGCATTCTTAGGTAGTTGTATATTTTCAACCCCGTTAACCTCACCAATAAATGTATCAATGTCGGGAATATTCTGGTGAAACATAGTGTTATCCGACAAACCTGTGCGTTGTTTTTTTAATGCGTTAAGGTGCTGTTCTTTGCCATTTCCGAGCGCAGAAACTAAAGTAGAAGCCAAAATTTGCATGAACAGTTCTTTCCAAAGTAAATTTTAATTATAATGACCAGCAATTTTAGTACAGAATAAGACAATATCGCAATGAAGTTTCCATTTAATTTTTCCAAATTAACCGCTCAACAAGCACTATATGAGGCCCAAAAGATTGCCTTTTCACCTATGACATTTCAGGCAGTGAGAATCGCATGGAAAAGAGGTTTACTTCACACGCTTAGCCAGTCACAAGCAGGTA
>JAYENR010000038.1:0-22956 GCA_034722175.1 Pseudomonadota bacterium
TAGTAGTGCAACCAATATACTCGAGGCGATCCATACTTTAGCCTCCCAAATAAACTGGATGACCTGCATTAAGTTTATTTCTTCCGTTTTTTGGAAGTTTTCTTGATCTACGACTTGTTTCAAAACTCTGCTCCACCATTATTTGCATTAATAAATAAACACTAGACTATTCGACTGTAACTGATTTAGCTAAATTTCTTGGCTGGTCTACATCTGTACCTTTAATTAAAGCTACGTGGTAGCTTAAAAGCTGCAATGGAATATTAAAGGTAATTGGGGCAGTGATTCTACCAACATTAGAAGTAGCTTTAATCACTTTAAAATCTGGTTCTGAACTTACGCCTGAGTCTTCATCCTCAAAAACGATCATCTGCCCACCGCGCGCTTTGACTTCCTGAAGATTTGATTTAAGCTTTTCTAATAAATCATCTTTAGGCGCAATCGCTACAACCGGAATATGCTCATCGATTAAAGCTAAAGGCCCATGCTTTAATTCACCTGCGGGATAAGCCTCTGCATGAATATAACTGATCTCTTTTAATTTTAATGCGCCTTCCATGGCAATCGGATACATCGTTCCACGACCTAGGAACAGTGCGCTATCTTTATCCGCAAAACATTGTGCTATTTCAGCAATTTTATCTTCATGCTCAAGTGCACTTTTCAACAGGCCTGGTAGCTTTTGCAAACCTTGCACAATCGTGCGTTCACGCTCTCCACTCAGCAAGTTTTTTACCTTGCCTATTGCAGTCATTAACAATGCAAGTGAGACTAACTGAGTAGTAAATGCCTTGGTAGAAGCGACACCGATTTCTGGACCAGCATGAGTCAAAAAGGTTAAGTCGCTCTCTCTCGTCAAACTGGATTCAGGTACATTGCAAATCGTCAGCGTAGAGGTATTTTTCTCTTTTTGAGAACCTTTTATTTGCTGTAAAGCAGCCAATGTATCCGCTGTCTCACCAGACTGGCTAATGGTGACAAAAAGTGTATTGCTTAATAATACAGGATTACGGTAGCGGTACTCTGAAGCGACCTCAACTTGGCAAGGCAGACCTATAATATCCTCAAACCAATATTTAGCCACTAAACCAGAGTGGTAACTCGTTCCACAGGCAACAATCTGTATTTGTTGCACGGCCTTAAAGATAGAGGCAGCTTGAAAACCAAACGCATTTACTAGAACCTGTTCTTGAGTTATACGTCCTTCCAAAGTATCAATCACTGCCTGTGGCTGTTCAAATATTTCTTTATGCATATAGTGACGATGTTCACCCAACTCAACCGCATGTGCAGATAAGGTAGAGGCTTTAATCGGTCGTTCGACTAGCTTGCCCTCTACATTGAAGATATTAACTTCACTACGTGTAATTTCAGCAATATCACCCTCTTCAAGAAAGATAAATTGCTGCGTCACCGGCAATAAAGCGGACACATCTGAAGCGATAAAAAACTCACCTATGCCAACACCAATGACAAGCGGGCTACCTTTACGAGCGGCAATCAACACATCTGGATTATCAATTGATACCACACCTAAAGCATAGGCGCCTTCAAAATTTCTAACCGCTTGTGTAACCGCTCTTAATAGATTGCCGTCTGTCACTTGTAATTCATGATAAATACTGTGTGCAACCACCTCAGTATCCGTCTCAGACGTAAAGCGGTATCCCTGCTCTAGCTGGAGTTTTTTTAAGTCTTGGTAGTTTTCGATAATGCCATTATGCACCACGGCAACTTGCCCATTACAGATATGGGGATGCGCATTATTTTCCGACGGAATACCATGAGTTGCCCAACGAGTATGAGCGATACCAGCATGACCAGAAAAACCATCCGTTGCCAGCTCTATCTTTTCACTAAGGTTTTGAATTTTACCCAACGTTCGAACACGTTCTATTTGACCATGGCTATTCAACACTGCTACGCCTGAAGAGTCGTAACCTCGATACTCTAACCGTCTTAGCCCTTCAACCAAGATTGGAACAATATTACGTTCAGCAATACCACCAACAATTCCACACATAACTTATATCATCACTAAAAATTTTGAGGGATTATAACACCCTCTGTTCTAAAAACTCTTAAAGCCGAATAATTACTAATAAAAATTTTACTCTTAACTATAAACAGAATCCAAACCTTCACAAATTAAATGGCTGATCACACTATGTGCTTCTTGGGCACGTGCAGTTTCTTGAGTATCAACCTGAAAACAAACATTGGCCAAAGCACTTAATTGACTTGAGACTTTACCCGTCATTGCAACAGTAAAACAGCCTTTCGCATTAGCCACTTCAATTGCATTGACCACATTGGCACTATTGCCTGAAGTTGACATCGCGATGACCACATCATTAGATGAAGCGATGCCCTCAATCTGACGAGAAAAAACCGTCTCAAACTCATAGTCATTACTGTGAGCAGTCAGAATAGAACTGTCCGTTGTTAACGCCAATGAAGCAATAGGGCGACGATTTTTAACGTATCGAACCATCAGCTCTGCCGCCATATGCTGAGCATCAGCCGCACTGCCGCCGTTTCCAAGCCAGAGCACTTTACCACCTGCGTCCACCGATTTAACAATTTCTTCGACGACCTGTTCAATCTGTTTTTTTTGCTCAAAAACGGATTCAATGGCACGCTGATGTTCAGCCATGGCGTGTGAAAAATTAATTTGCATAAACTGTCTATTCTTTAAACTCTATTTTGAATTTTGTTCTTGCTGTTCCGCTTCTTGGATCTGCTCAACAATATTGGTTGTTGAAAACCCGTCCCAAAAAGACAACACTTCCACCTGACCACCACTTTCCCAAACACATTTCGAACCCGCGATCTCTTCAGGTTTATAATCGCCACCTTTTACTAGAACATCCGGCTTTAGTTTACAGATCAAACGCTCTGGCGTCTCTTCATTAAAAGGCACTACCCAATCCACACAACTTAAAGCAGACAACAGTTCCATTCGCCCATCAAGCGGCACAATTGGGCGACTCGGTCCTTTTAGAATCTGCACGGATTCATCAGAATTCACCGCAACAATTAAACGCTCGCCGAGTTTTGCGGCTTCATTCAAATAACGAACATGGCCGCTGTGCAACAGATCAAAGCAACCATTGGTAATCACCACACGTTCGCCATTGTTTTGAGCCATTTGGACTAATTCAAGCAATTCGTCTTCATTCATCGCCACATAACCTTGGTGGCGCATAGAGGCTTTAATCGACTCATCCAACTCGGCTTTACTCACCGTGGACGTTCCAACCTTGCGCACAACGATACTGGCGGCTTGATTCGCTAAATGCACCGCATTTTGCAAGGTCATACCACTTGCGTAACCCGTTGCCAAAGCCGCCATCACCGTATCACCCGCTCCGGTCACATCAAACACTTCTTGTGCTTGGGACTTCAGTAAATACGGCTTCTCATTTTGAGACACTAACGCCATACCATGCTCGCTGCGCGTCACCAATAAAGCGTGTAAATCTAATTCATTAATCAGGTTGTTCGCTTTAGAAACCAATAAATCGGTTTCTGCACACTCTCCCACAATCGACTCAAATTCACCTTGATTCGGTTTAATCAAGGTCGCGCCTTGGTATCGACCAAAATCTAAACCTTTTGGATCAATAAACACAGGTACTTTGGCATCACGCGCCGCTTGAATCATCGTTTCAACAAACTGCAAAGCCCCTTTTGCATAGTCCGAAACGACAAGCACATCGTAATTCGCAACCTGAACAGCCACTTTTTCTGCCAATTCTTGAGCAGGTGCTTCAGGAACTGGATTTTCAAAATCCATGCGAATTAATTGCTGATGATGGCTCAAAACACGCAACTTACAAATTGTGCCGCTGTCAGATAAAGCCCAGTCATAGCCCACATCTGCTTTATCCAGCAAGCCTTGAAGTTGGGTAGCATAATGATCGTCTCCCACCACCCCCATCAAGTGAGCCGTCGCGCCTAAGGAGGCGATATTCAAGGCCACATTAGCCGCACCACCAGCGCGCACCTCCTCACCACCGACTTTCACCACTGGAACCGGGGCTTCAGGTGAAATTCGACCCGCACGGCCCGTCCAATATTGGTCGAGCATGACATCGCCGACAACAAGAATTTTGGATTGTGAAAAGTCGTGTTTCATTTATTGATAAATCAATCTGTTTCGTTAAAGATTTTAAATACATCCATTGGCTTATAATTCGTTGTTAATTAGTACAACCGCCTAAGTAAATGGATTAGAATATGCGCATTAGTTTATCAGGAAACCCCTACATGCACAGTTCGAATAAACGATTTTCTTGGCTATTCACCTCAACTGCCATTTTACCGTTGCTACTCGTCCCACAAAGTGCACAAGCAGCCAAGGCTAATAATGATCCAATGAGTTTTGCTATTTTAGGTGCATTAGGTTCTTTAGGAATGGCGTGTTACCAAGGCGGAAAAGCCCCTTGTTCCTTAACGCCGGATATTGATATTAATAAACTTTCATTCAGTTATGACCAAGGCCATGATGCAACCTTAAAACACTACCGTTTAGCGCTAGGCGCAGATTGGTTACAAGACTTTTATCAATCAGAAAACTTTGAAATCACCGGACGTTGGGAAGTCAACCTAAACTATTGGAACTCTACCCTTGATAATGCAGATCAAGACGATGGCTACATGCTAGGTATCACCCCGGTATTTCACTACACCTATAAAATGAATACCCTAAAACCGTTTATAGAGATGGGCGGCGGCCCTCAGTTGCTCAGCAACGACACCGTTGAAAATGAGTTTAAATCTACTCAATTTCAATTTGGCAGTATCTTTGGATTGGGCATAAAGAACAATCAATTTGAAATCAGTTATCGTTATCTGCATATTTCCAATGCTGGAATTGCAATGCCAAACCCTGGAACCGACTTCCACAATATCCATTTAGGTTATCACTTTTAATGGCATAGAAGCCATAGGAAAAATTATGTCACAAGATTACCAAGCCATTGCAAAACGTGTCTTTGATATTGAAGCACAGGCTATTCAACACTTAAAAACACTCTTAACCCAAGATTTTGATTCTAGTGTGGATGCCATGCTCAAAACTAAAGGTCGTGTCGTCATATGCGGCATGGGAAAATCTGGTTTAATTGGTAAAAAAATCATGGCGACTTTAGCCAGTACTGGCACACCTTGTTTTTTTATGCACCCAGGAGAGGCCTTTCACGGTGATCTAGGCATGGTCACACCAAATGACATTTTTTTAGCGTTATCTAATTCTGGTGAGACCGAAGAGGTTATTCGTTTACTGCCATTTTTAAAAGATAATGGCAATATCGTTATATCAATGACAGGCCGCCCAGCTTCAACGCTTGCCGTTAATGCCGATTACCATTTGAATATTGACGTCCCACAAGAGGCCTGCCCACATCAATTAGCACCGACTTCATCAACCACTGCAACCTTAGTTATGGGCGATGCATTGGCGGTAGCCTTAATGGAAGCACGTAACTTTCAACCCCATGAATTTGCACGCTTTCACCCCGGAGGCAGCTTAGGGCGCAAACTGCTCACTCGTGTTAAACATGAGATGAAAAGCAAAAACTTACCTTTTGTTGGTGCAGACGCCCCCACTAAAGATGTCATTCATGCCATGAATGAGGGGCGCCTTGGACTATGTATTGTTGATAACGGTATCGGTGTCATCACCGATGGTGATCTACGACGCCACATGGAAACCGATGCAGAGAACTTTATGCAATTAACTGCAGCTCAATTAATGGGACAAGATCCAAAAACCATAGAGGCAAATGCCCGTTTAAGCGAAGCAGAAGAGCTGATGAACGACCATAAAATTACATCTTTATTGGTAGAAGAGAACCATCAGGTTGTGGGTGTCATTCAAATATACGACTTAAACAACTAAATACTCAGCTACTAACTGTTCACATGAGATAATTATGAGACTTAGACTCTACCGCATCCTGACCACACTGGCTATGCCCTTGATAGCCTACTCTGGTTGGAAGCGCTGTAAAAAACACCAGTCTCAATGCCTAACCGATGCCGATATTCCAGCTATCCCAAACTGTTTTAAATCCCGCTTTGGCTTTAATCCTGCCCGCTTTAAACAAAATGGAATTTGGATACACGCCGTTTCCGTTGGCGAAACCCGCTCTATCTTCCCTCTTTTAACGAAACTAAAACAACAGTACCCATACACACCTATCACCATCACCAATGGATCCACGCAAGGGGCTATTCAGGCACTCAAGTTCGCCCCCGTTGAAGTTCAACATCAAATGATTCCTTATGATTTTTCATTTGCGATCAATCGATTTCTTAATCAAATTCAACCTAAACTCGTGATTATGGTTGAAACTGAAATCTGGCCAAATCTATACCAGGCCTGCTCACAACAAAATATCCCAATAGTATTAGCCAACGCCCGACTCAAAGAGAAGTCTTTTCATGCCTACCAAAAATGGGGAGGCATAATGATCAGCAACGCTTTGAAACAGACAACATTCATTGCATCTCAGTTTCCCATCGACACCCAACGCTTTATAGAACTTGGTACTGATAAAGACAAAATAAAAACACTGGGGAACTTAAAGTTTGATATGCACATCGACCCTCAAATAGGAGCCGATGCAAAATCTTGGAAAGCAAACAACCACTTAAACTCTCATTTTATCTGGGTAGCGGCAAGCACCCACGCCGCCCCACAAGGCAAGCAAAGCGAAGAAAGCCTAATACTGAAAGCACATCAACAACTTCTCAAAACACACCCAAATGCACTGCTGATTTTAGTGCCCCGTCATGCGGATCGTTTCAATGAAGTCGCAGAGTTGTTAAACAACAGTGGATTAAACTGGGTACAACATAGTCTTAAGCAATCAATCCAACATAACACACAAGTCTATCTTGCGGATTCTGTCGGAGAGATGATGCTGTGGTTTGAATGTGCCAATATTGCGTTTATTGGTGGCAGTTTAGTCCCCTTTGGGGGTCACAACATTTTAGAGCCCGCAGCCTTGCACAAGCCTGTCATCTCTGGACCGCATTATGACAATCTTCAAGCTCTCTATAACACGTTTATTAAAGAAAGCGCTTTAACACTTATCAAAGACACAAACTCTCTTACTAAGGTACTTAAGCAGTTTGCAGGTTCGGAGCAATATCAAAAACAACAAGGACAAAAGGCTTATCACTGCTACCAACAACAAAGTGGTGCTTTAGATAAGTTAATGCAGGAAATTAAGCCTTTTTTAAACTGAACAGGCCTGATCAGAACTAAAATAGACAACCATCAAACATAAAAAAGCCCCGCAATTGCGGGGCTTTTCATAGCTTAAAAACACACTAAATTTTAGTGTTTTTTCTCATACGCTTTATGCGATAAATAGAGCGCTGCTGCCACTAGCATAATCGCTAAAGCGTAGTACAACAACTCAAGCGGACCAGATGGTTTCAAGAAGATCGCCTGCTCAAAGAACATCACCACCAAGATCATTAGAATCACTTTCGCTAACTTGTCTTTCAAGTCATCTAACGATTTAATCATCAGAATTTTACTGGCTGCATTTTTACCTTCTGCCGCATCAATTGGCGAGATGAACAGTTCATACAGACCTAAAGAGAAGATCAACATCACCGTTCCTAAAAGAAACCCATCCACCGATGCCACAATATGGGCAACCGTCAACGCTTTCAATTCAGCTCGTTCCGCATCCGCCAACTCATGGTAATGCCCAAGATGAGCAATGGTGTAATAGACATCCACAGTGGTCACATAAAACATACCAACTGCCATAATCAAACTGGCGACAACCGCAAGAATAACGATAAAGCGGCTGTTCCATAACATGCCTTCAAAGTACCTTTCCGCGACACTTTGTTGCTCTGGGTTTTTAGCAGGTTCTTTCATAGTGAATCCTTTTAATCCTTAAATAAGTTCGAAAATTAAGCTTTTGCTAACTCTTCAATGGTCAAATTATGGTTGGTGTAAATACATAAATCCGCTGCGACTGTCAACGACTTTTCCACTACTTCACGGGCTGACAAATCGGTATTTTGCATTAAGGCCTGGGCCGCCGAGTGCGCATAGTTTCCACCAGAGCCAATCGCAATAAAGTCATGCTGAGGCTCAATCACATCGCCGGTTCCAGAGATCAGTAACATATTGTCTTCATCGGCTACCAACATCATCGCTTCTAACTTACGCAAAGCACGATCGGTACGCCAATCTTTTGCCATCTCAACCGCGGCACGCATTAACTGACCATTATGAGTTTGCAAACGGCCTTCAAAACGTTCAAATAGGGTGAACGCATCTGCGGTTGCCCCTGCAAATCCTGCCAGCACTTGGCCGTTATATAAACGGCGCACCTTGCGTGCATTGCCTTTCATAACCACGTGACCTAATGTCACCTGACCATCACCGCCAATGACCATTTTACCGTCACGTTTGGCACATAAAATTGTTGTTCCGCGAAATGACATCTTCACACCTTTAATTAAAATTTAGTGCCGCCCATTCTAAATGAAAACAGTGGAATAAACGAGTGCTTTGCCTTTTCAAACCTCTTTTTAATCAATCTTCATGCACAACTGCGAGCCGTTAAGTGTATATTCTACATCGCCACTATTTTGGCTACCTTCATCCAATTGAGCTTCGACTGCTTCTGCCAAGTCAACGTCTATTTGAGTTATGCATAATTGATTTACACCTGCAATTAAACCGTAGTTATCACCACTACTGCCACCCCAGGTTGCTTTAAAAGCACTGCCAATGGAAGGTGCCGGACTGATACTTTTACTCAAATTAGCATGGTAGATATCATAGAAATACCCCTCTGTCGGTGCGATTTCAGTCGATAAAACGGTTTTAAAGCGTCCTGGATGACTGTCATCTTCTCCGGGTAATTGCCGAGTTTTGTCCTTGTACAGCAACGTTAATACTTTAAATTCAGCTAATTTTTTAATATCCGAACGAATTTGTGCATTTTCAATCATGGCCTGAGCTTTCATCATACCGCTTAACAGAACAGCGACAATCAACAACACCATACTCAGTTCCACCAGTGTAAAACCAAATTGAGATTGACGCATACTTCACCTAACCTGCCTGACTTTTTCCAGATCTTAATAATACGTAATTTAACATACATAAGCAAGTTGCATGAATTGCTCAAAAAGTAGCAGCGGAAAGGCCGTTTATAACGTGGTTTTATTTCGGTTTTTTAGCACGAGGGTGAGCTTGATCGTAAACTTGAGCGAGGTGCTGAAGGTCAAGTTTGGTGTAGATTTGAGTGGTCGATAGATTGGCGTGACCAAGCATCTCTTGGACAGCACGCAAATCGCCGCTGGATTCCAATACATGAGTCGCACACGCATGACGCAAACGGTGTGGTGACATTTTAGTCGGAAGCCCGGCTTTTAAAGTGCGTGCATCCAAACGTTTTTGCACGGTACGCACTGCAATACGATTACCACGCTGATTAACAAATACGCTTGGTTCATCGGCATTGGCATAATCACCACGAATCACTAACCAATTTTTTATCGCCTCTTGTGCTTTTGAGCCAACCGGTGCTAAACGCGACTTTTGACCTTTACCGATGACAAACACCCAGCCTGAAGCCAACTGATCAAGACCAGGTGAAATATCTAAATCGGTACATTCCGAAACACGTAACCCAGCTGAATACAACAGTTCAAAGATCGCTTGATCACGGACATCTTGCCAAGTCTCTAACGGTTGCTCTAGCAGTTTACGTGTCCAATCGACATCTAAACTTTTCGGTAAAGGTTTCGGTTGTTTGGGGGCTTTTACCCCCTTAGCAGGGTTTTTAGCGACCACCTCTTCCAAAATCAAAAAGTCATAAAAGCTACGAATGGCGGACAATTGACGAGACAGGGTTCTGGCACTGATACCCTTTTGCACCCGAAACCCCATAAAGGCACGAATCGCATCGGCATCGATTTGTTGCCAATCCTGAAAAGCCAGCACACCTTGGTGTTGACCCTCCGTTTCATCGCCCGCTAAATAGAACCCTAGAAACGCTTGCATATCCTTTTCATAATTCAAAACCGTGTGCGGAGACCGATTCTGTAATTTTAGACGGTTTAAAAACGCTTCTAAGTAAGTCATTAATTCAACAGGCCTGTTTGGTTTTCAATTTCAAATCAGTGGAACAAGTGTTGTAAACGAGCCGTCATCATCTCGGCCATAATTTTCAAAAAATAGGTGCCTAATTCAGAATGAAAACGTTCTGTAGTACTGCCTAATGCCAATACCCCCCAGACACGCTCTTCACCTAACGGCAGCAGACAGACCGACTTCATCGGTTCAGCAGTATGAAACAGCCCTTTTTGCCACTCGTTTTCCAATACACCGCAGGCGGGCTCATGCGGTGTTAAGGTGGTTTTTAAGGTTTCCACCCAAGTTTGACTAATACCCAGCTGGGCTAAGCCATGCAAACTGATATCAGGCACATCCCAAGAGACCATCGCAACCTCTTCCACATCAAAACGTTGCTTCATCTCTTCAATAATACAATCTACCGCCGCTTGCTCTGACCGCGTTGCCATTAACGCTTTGGTGAAATCGCGCACCTTATGTAATAAACGGCCATTTTCACCCGCTATATCAATTAAGGTGTCGACTTCAACTTTCAACTCATCCCGTTGCTGGCGTAGTTGATAGATCTGACGTTCCAGCAACGAAACCGCTTTGCCCGTCTCCGGATGAGGAATGCTCAGCTCATCTAATAAATTAGGGAACACATGGAAAAACTCACGATTCTTATTCAAAAATTCTGCCACATCCGCTTCATGCAGATCATTCAATAAACTAGACACACTCAATCTCCCCTTCAAATACCATTTCCGTTGGCCCTGTCATCCAAACTGGTTGATTACGGTCCCCATTCCAGGAAATCTTCAGATCGCCCCCCGGTAAAGAGACAGTGACCTCATCTGCAACTTCATCCCAATTACGATACACCACCATAGCGGCACAAGCCCCCGTTCCACAGGCTAATGTCTCTGCTGCCCCACGCTCATAGACGCGCAGTTTGATATGAGTATCATCCACTCGCTCTGCAAAGCCAACATTAACACGCTCTGGAAAAGACGGGTGCGATTCAATGCCTGCTCCAATCTGAGCAACTGGAGCCGCGCCAATGTCTGTCACTCTTAACACCGCATGCGGATTGCCCATTGAGACCGCCCCCACTTCAAACACTTCACCTTCCAGCTCTAAATCGTAAGCCTGTTGCTCGGCTGGCGTTTTTAATGGCAAACTTTCCGGTAAAAAATTCGGCGCCCCCATATTCACACGCACCCAGCCTTTATCCTCTACATACAACACAATAATGCCCGATGCGGTTTCAACGGTAATTTCGGTTTTGTCGGTCAGGCCTTTATCATAGACGTAACGTGCAAAACAGCGCGCACCATTGCCGCACTGCTGAACTTCTGAACCGTCTGCATTAAAGATTCGATAGCGAAAATCCACATCAGGCGTATCGGTCGCTTCCACTAATAACAATTGGTCAAATCCAATGCCAAAATGACGATGCGACCAGCTTTTCACCAGGCCTGGTGACAATTCAACGGTTTGGTTTATAGCATCAATCACCATAAAGTCATTTCCTAAACCGTGCATTTTGGTGAATTTTAAAGCCATGAAGCGCCCTTTTCTGTCTAAGATTTAATTGTAATAACTGGGTAAAAACCACAAATGTATCATGCGCACAGTCAATACGCAAAGCGCTGCGTTTTCCTTTATAATGTGTCGATTAATTAAATTAAGATTTAGGATCAAGTTTCCCATGATGACGCCAAAAGAAATTGTTCATAGTTTAGACACCCACATTGTCGGCCAAAGCGATGCCAAACGTGCTGTTGCTGTGGCTTTACGTAATCGCTGGCGCCGTTCACAGTTGGATGATGAACTTCGCCCTGAAGTGACGCCTAAAAATATTCTGATGATGGGACCAACAGGGGTCGGTAAAACAGAGATCGCTCGCCGTTTAGCCAAACTGGCCAACGCGCCTTTCTTAAAAATTGAAGCCACTAAATTTACTGAAGTTGGGTATGTCGGTCGTGATGTCGATTCCATTATTCGTGACCTGATGGAAAACGCCCTAAAAATGGTGCGTGAACAGGCTACTAAGAACGTACAACGTCAAGCTGAAGATGCGGCTGAAGAGCGTATTTTAGACATCTTATTGCCGCCTGCACGTGGTCGTGAAGAAGAGAGTTATGACAATATGTCAGATACTCGCCAGAAGTTCCGCAAAAAACTACGTGAAGGCGATCTAGACAATAAAGAGATCGAAGTCGACATCAGTGCCGCCCCTTCCCAAGTTGAAATTATGGGCGCTCCCGGTTTAGAGGATATGACTCAGCAGTTACAAGGTATGTTTGAAGGCCTAAACAAAGGTAAAAAAGAGAAACGTAAACTGCCAATCAAAAAAGCCTTAAAAGCGTTGGTTGAAGAAGAAGCCCAACGTTTAGTCAATGAAGAGGACATTAAAGCCCAAGCAGTTGAAGCCGTTGAGCAAAACGGAATTGTGTTTATTGATGAGATTGATAAGGTAGCCAAACGCCAAGAGGCCAGCGGTGGTGATGTCTCTCGTGAAGGCGTTCAGCGTGATCTTTTACCGTTGATTGAAGGTAGCACGGTGTCAACCAAATACGGCATGATCAAAACCGATCACATCCTATTTATTGCCTCCGGTGCTTTCCACCTATCTAAACCCTCTGACCTGATTCCAGAACTGCAAGGTCGCTTGCCGATCCGCGTGGAATTACAATCGCTCAAAGTCGAAGACATGGTGCGCATCTTAACCGAACCCAAAGCCGCTTTGACCACACAAGCGATCGCCCTAATGCAAACCGAAGGGGTTCACTTAAGCTTCACTAACGGCGGCATTCAGCGTATGGCAGAGATTGCTTTCCAAGTCAATGAGGGTACGGAAAACATTGGCGCACGTCGCTTACACACGGTCATGGAACGCCTATTGGAAGAGATCTCATTTGAAGCTCCAGATATGCGTGGTGCTCAAATTGAAGTCACGCCTGAGTTTGTTGAAGAACGTTTAGGTGAACTGGCGATGGATCAAGATCTGTCTCAGTACATCTTATAAACAGGCCTGGTCAAAATGCCGCATCCAACTAATATTAAACTTCACCAACTTTCTAAAAAGTTAAAGGTCAGCTTTGACAGTGGTGAAACGTTTGAACTGCCGTGTGAATACCTAAGAGTCTATTCACAATCTGCGGAAGTCACTGGTCACGCCCCTGGACAAGAGGTGTTGCAAGTTGGTAAACAAGAGGTCAATATCACCGATATTACCCCGGTTGGTAATTACGCCATTAAACTGCATTTTGACGACGGTCACGATACCGGTCTTTACACTTGGGAACGCCTCTATGAACTAGGCGTAAACCAAGAAAAATACTGGGTCGACTATCTTCGACGCCTCATGCGTGCGGGGCATGAACACGCAGACTTGACCGCCTTAAAACAACAATCACACTAACCCTATAAAAACCGCGCAACCTTAAAAGAGACCAAAACTATGAGCCAACAAAAGAAAACCATCGACTTTGGATTCAGTGAAGTCCCTTTGGAAGAGAAAGTAAAAAAGGTCAAAGGGGTCTTTGATTCGGTTGCCGGTAACTACGACATCATGAATGATGTCATGTCGATGGGGATTCACCGCTTATGGAAACGTCATACCATTGAACTCAGTGGAATTCGTCCAGGTCATGTAGTGTTGGATTTAGCAGGCGGAACCGGAGATTTAACCAAAGCGTTTGCAAAACGGGTAGGCAAAAACGGTAAAGTGGTATTGGCCGACATTAACGAAAGCATGGTACGTGTCGGGCGTGATCGTCTTATCAATGCCGGTATCGCGGGCAATGTGGAATACACCATTACCAATGCCGAGGCCTTAGCGTTTCCTGACAACACCTTTGACCTGTGTACCATCGCCTTTGGTTTGCGTAACGTCACCAATAAAGACAAAGCGTTAGAAGAGTTGTACCGCGTGCTAAAACCCGGTGGTCAGCTCATGATTCTAGAGTTTTCCAAAGTCACGCAACCACTGTTAGCCAAAGCTTACGACTTCTACTCATTTAATATTCTGCCTAAAATGGGCAAACTGATCGCCGATGATGAGGACAGCTATCAATATCTAGCCGAGTCGATTCGTATGCATCCCGATCAAGAAACATTGAAACAGATGATGTTGGATGCTGGGTTTGATAAAGCGGAATACCTCAACATGAGTGAGGGGATCGTTGCCCTACACAGCGGCCGCAAATATTAATTTAACCAGCCAATAACGTCCATAGCACTGCTAACTCAGCGTCAAAAACGGTCATATACACTTGTATATTCCCTTGTTTTTCCTTGATTTAACAGCACTCTGAACATTATGACTTGGCTAAATACTTTGTCTATTTGTTTGTTAAATATTAAAGAAATTGAATGTTATGAATAACCCAACAGGCCTGATCAGTTTAGCGATTTCGAAATCATTAGAATCCGCCTTGAATGAAGCGATGCGTCTTGATGAGCAGCAGGGGCGTGCGTTTGAGCCCTTAGAAGATTCGGTGATTGCGTTAAATTTAAGCGATATTCATAAGACCTTTTACTTTTTGTTTACCGCTTATGGTGTGACCGTCTCAAGTGATCTTCAAGGAGAGAGTTCGGCGGACAGTCTTATCATTGCCAATATCTCCTCTTTATTGGCTCTGCCCAAAACAGGCCAGTTAGCCAACGCAAACATCAGCGGCAATGAGATCAAAGCCGAACAATTTATTCACGCATTGGCGACCTTAGAGATTGACTGGGAAGAACATCTCTCGCATTACACAGGGGATTTAGTCGCCTTTAAAATTGGCCACGGCATTCGCTCTTTATTAGAGACCAAACAGGCCACCAAAGTTCAAATTGGCGACACCATTAAAGAGTACCTGCAATTTGAATTGCAAACCGTACCTACGCAAAGCCAAGTTGACCACTTTAACCAACAAGTCTCACAACTTGAAAGCGACGTTGACGACTTAGAAGCTCGTATTGAGGCCTTACTGAAAGACTCATAAGCGCTCAAAAAGCAAACAGGCCACCCTCTTGATCGGCACTTTTATTTACTAATAGAACTCTAATTAATGAAATTACTAAAACAACTTTTTCGCGTTATCAAAATCAACCAAGTGTTGAGCTACTATCAGATCGATAAAATGGTACTCGCCGACACCAAATACAGTTGGTTGATTCTACTTAACCGTCTGTTCCCATGGAACTGGCGTGGGCAATCTCAAGCGGGACGCGGCGAGCGTATTCGGTTAGCACTGGAAGAGTTAGGGCCAATTTTTATAAAACTGGGTCAAGCACTATCAACCCGTAAAGACCTATTACCCCATGATATTTCAATCGAGTTGACCAAGCTGCAAGACGACTGTCCACCGTTTGATGAAGTCCACTCCAAGCAGTTAATCGAAGAAGCCTTAAAACAGCCCGTTGAAGAGGCCTATGCGAGCTTTGATCCAGTGCCAATGGCATCGGCTTCCATCGCCCAGGTTCACGCTGCGACTCTGCACTCAGGTACCGATGTGGTGGTTAAAGTGGTGCGCCCAGATATTAAACCGGTGATTGAACAAGATGTCATGATTATGTTCAGTTTAGCGAAACTGCTGGAAACCGCGGTTAAAGAGTCACGCCGCCTGCACCCAGTAGAAGTCGTATCCGAGTTTGAAAAAACCATTCTGGATGAACTGGACATGATGCGCGAAGCGGCCAATGCCACTCAGTTACGTCGTAATTTCGAAAATTCTGACCTGCTGTATGTGCCAGAAGTTTATTGGTCTCATACCAATGACAATGTCATGACCATGGAGCGTATCTACGGGACACGAATCAGTGAAACTGAAAAACTGATTGAACAAGGCATCGACCTAACTGAGCTTTCAGCTAAAGGGGTCACCATCTTCTTTACTCAGGTGTTTAAACATAATTTCTTCCATGCCGATATGCACCCTGGAAACATCTTTGTATTGCCGGACGGTCGTTATGCCGCGATTGATTTTGGAATTATGGGAACCTTGACCCCTGAAGACCAACGTTATTTAGCCGAGAACTTCTTAGCTTTCTTTAACCGTGACTACCTGCGAGTTTCAGAACTGCACATTGAATCAGAGTGGGTACCGGCAGACACCCGTGTCAATGAACTCGAATCAGCGATTCGTGCCGTCTGTGAACCCATTTGGGATCGCCCGTTAAAAGAGATCTCATTTGGTCTGTTCTTAATGCGCTTATTCCAGACGGCGCGTCGCTTTGGAATGGAAGTCCAACCGCAACTGGTGTTACTGCAAAAAACCTTACTAAATATTGAAGGTTTAGGCCGTCAGCTAGATGACGAGTTAGATCTATGGGATACTGCAAAACCATTCTTAGAAGATTGGATGCAAGACCGCGTAGGGCCTCAAAGTTTAGTTAAAAACATTAAATCGAATTTACCATTTTGGATTGAGCAAGCCCCGCAGATTCCAGGCTTGCTGCACAGCACCTTAAATAAATTGGCGCACCAAGGGGTCAATACCCAGTCAAACCAGCTGCTGGACCTGCAACAACAGATGCAAGCTCAAAACCGCTTACAACGTAACCGAGGTATTGGGTTGGGTTTGATTCTTCTAGGACTGTTTATACCGTTTGAACTGCAATACCCACTGTGGACGCAAGCGATTTTAATCGCGTTAGGCGGTTACTTCTTAATTAAGAAATAACGCTCAATTTTCGAATAAACACCAAAGAGGTTGTGATGCTTAAAAATGTACTCTTATTTGTAGTTGTCTTAACGCTCAGCGCCTGTGCCAGTAGCCCCTACCCACTAGGCATGACCCAAGAGCAGTGGCAGAAGCTTTCTGCGGATGAACGCAAGTCCATGCTCTTAAAACAGCAAGAGTACAATGAACAACAACGTCTAGAACGCATTAAAACTCAAGGTAAACAACGCGAACTGGAACTCGCCTTAGAGCTCAAAGAGAAAGAGCGGTTGAACAAGCTCTACCAATCACCTGGTCGTGGCAATGTGGTGATGCTTAACTTGCTCTCTGGCAGCTATCACTACAAGAAAAAAGCCTATCAAATAGAGCCTAAATCAATTCTGATTGCCCGTGGTGAAGTCAAAGAGATCAGACTTTCGATGCGCAATAGCAAAGGCAACCGCAGCAGTGAACGTATCTTTGTGAAATATAATCACCAAGGCACCGGTCTCCATATATACCTAAACAGTCCTTCAAGCTATAACCATGACCACATTACAGTGTTACGTGATGGTAACTGGGATTGCGGCTCAAAAAGCCGTCACAACTACGCATTTAATAAATACGAGTCGTTTAGAAACTTGAAAGTCTTTATCAAGGACAAAAATTCAAAGTGTCGTAGACCAAACTATCGCTAGGGCAGGTTTTGTCCAGCGCTGATTATCATCGGAGATAATATGAAACTAATTCAAACCTTACTGCTTAGCTTGCTTCTGAGTGTATCCGTCAACAGCCAAGCCAGCGAAATCTTACCGCTGGCAGTCGACCTTCAAAAAACTGGGGCTACTGCGGAAAAACACAATGTCCCTGTCGTCATTTTTGCAACTGCGACCTGGTGTAACTTCTGTAAAAAGTTGGAAGAGAACATTCTGTTCCCGCTACTGCAAACGACCGATCTGGAAGATTACGGTGAGTTCAAGCAGATCTTATTGGATAAAGCCCACTGGATGATGAAAGACTTTGAGGGTAACAAAATTGAAATGAAAACCTATGGCCCACAACTTGGCGTTAAGGTTGCACCAACCACGATGTTCTTTAATGGTAAAGGTGAGATGATTGCCGAACCAATCATCGGATTAACCCTAGAAGAGCACTATCCAGGAAATTTGGAGAAACGACTCAACCAAGCGTTAGAAGCCTTAGGCAATCCAAAACGAGTGGATATCTATAAAATGGTAGAAGAGAGTGAGGGGTTGTAAGCAACAGTAAGTTCAAACCGTTAACATTTATAACGTCCATTCAAACTGAACAGGCCTGGTTCGATTATAAATATCACCAGGCCTTTTTATTTTGTAGAATCTAATGAGGAATTAACGTAATCGATAACGTTTTTCGGATAAGACCGGAGCGGCATAACGGATATCTTTATCACGATCTAGAATCTCTAACATTCGATCATAAGAGGTTTCCCCACTGACATCAAAAATCGCTGCGCCCCCACTTGGCAGTAACGTCAGCAATCTAAAACCATACCGCTCTGCCATTTTATGAATGTCTTCCTTGTTATAGGTTTTTAACATAAAGCTTGACGTGACAACGGCATATTGACCTTGCGAACGATTTTTGAGCACCGGTGCAAAGTCCACTTTTTGAGTCTCATACTGTTTACTTAATGGAGCACAGGTCTCTTTAGTAAACCATTCGGCTTCCGTTTGATAGATAAACCAAGCTCCACTGCGATCAACGGACTGCAATTCAAAGGCCTTGGGCATCTGTTCAGGTGTCGTAAAACTGGCGACATTAAACGACGATGTTTCATAGGCCGGCCCTGCCATCTTAGCCACAAACTGACACGCCTCAGTAAATGCGAAAGAGGTGTGTGAAACCGCCATTAAACTGATTCCAAACAGGCCTGTGCAGATTGATTTTTTAGTTAATTTTTTCATAGTATTTACTCTTAAAACCTTAGCGTCCGTACACTTTTAGTGACCATTCGGTCAATTTACCTTCACCGACATGTCCAATACGGTTATTGGTTGAATTATCCAGATCGCGAACAATCAAAGTCCAAACACCCTGGCTGTTTTCATCATAAAAGGCGTGACTAATTAGTTTGAGATCAATCATATCGTGACCGGATTGATAAGCGTTATAGGGCGTTAACAGCACACTCTGAGTGCCCGCAGGTGATTGTAAAACGATTTGGTAGTCACTCATATCAATATTATTACTATCACTATCGGTTGCAACAGCTGCTAAATCGTCAATGCTAATTACCAACTCGACACTCTCAATCACATAATTATCATTCACCGTGACACTGGGTCTTTCAAGGGGCGACAGTCCTCCAGAGTCATAATCAGGAATCTCATTATCCGCTGGAATAGAGCCGGTAAAGCTCACTGTGCTTTTAAAAGCTGGCAAGGTCGTCGGATTGGTTTTCCAGTCTAATGCCATTTGAATGGCGGCTTCGGCATCCGGTGCACCAAATCCATAGGTATTACTGTAATGATAACCCGCATTATTAATTAACCAACCCGCTTCCAAGATGACGGGATCAGAACTCAAAACAGTGCCTAAATCCTTAACATTATCTGCTAGATCAGGATTCAATTGGCGAGCGGTGGTCGCTAAAATATGCTTTACATCACGCCAGCTTAGTGCCGGATTTGCTTCTAACATCAAAGCCGCAATCCCACTTACTACAGGCGTTGCTGATGAACTGCCATTAAAAGCCGAAAAGTAATGACAGTTTTCGTTGCCAGTTCCGCTTTCCCCTGTATTGAAGTTGGAGGTAAAGGGTGATTCATTATAGGGAGAAACCGTTGATTGATTTTGACTGAATCCATTAGTGCAACCACTGGCATCCGTGGTAATTAAAGCAGGGTAATTGACGCCAAACTCACCACCAGGCCCTACCATCCACAATGCAGAACCAGTATTGGAGTAACTGGAACGTTCATCATCGGCATTAAATGCCCCAATAATCATCTGGTAAGGGGTGACGTTTTCGTTTTCCATATTAGTGTTATAGCAACTAATATTATTGTCTTCCGCTTGGTCACACCAACCGTCTACAAATGCGGTGCCCCCATAATATTCATTACCGCCTGCCTTGATATAAATCGCACCTTTTGCATCACGCAACACCTCGGTACCTGACTTTAAGCCTGCCAGAATCTCTGGTGTATAACCTGGGTTTTCGTTAGTACCCTCATAAGGGTTACGGCCGTAACTCATATTAAAAATATCGACACTCTCACTGTACAGCTCCGGAAAATCATTAACCGCACTGCCATAACCAATCGCGGCCAACTCATCGGTTAAAGTAAACCCAGAATACAACAGGTTGTAACCAATCAATTCAACTTGAGGTGCCACGCCCCAAATACCTACTTCGTTACCACCACGAGCGGCGGCTAAACCTGCGACTGCAGTTCCGTGATGACCATTAGGATTGGGTACTGAATCTGGTGGAGTAGGATCGTGAAGATCTTTGCCATTCTCGGTAAAGAAGTTATAAGAGGCATTAGCTAAGATATTTGGGGCCAAGTCTTCATGGGCAATTTCTAAGGCGTTATCAATAATGGCAACTTGAACTCCTTCACCCGTAAAACCTAACGCGTAAATACTACTACCCGCATTTGGCAGACGAACATCAGCACCTACGGTTCCACCAGAACCATATACAGTTAACGCACTCTGACCGATATTTTCTAAATACCATTGGTGAGAGATAAATTGGTCTGGGATCACACTTGAAGAGGTCACACTAATAGAGACAACAGCAATCTCACTTCTGTCACCATCTTGATCTTCAATATAGTAAGTGAAGTCATCACTTCCATAATAACCGGAATCAGGCGTATAGCTAAAATCACCGTTTGGTGAAAAATTTAAAGTCCCGTTATCAACATCAGACACTAACACCCATACGTTACTACCGTCTACACTCTCTACATCATTAACAGCGACTGAGCCTGTTTTAGAGGCATCTTGAGTTAAGGTAACCAGATCATCATTGGCAACAGGTATTGAGTTTAACGGTTCATCAGATGACGAAGAACCACCTCCCCCGCAAGCGCTCAATAAAGCAGTCATCGTTAAAACACTTACAACACCACCCACTTGAAATGTCTTTCGCATCACATGCGTCCTTTTTGTTTATATGTCGCTAAAACAGCACTGTTTTTGCGCATAATTAACTCTGTCCAATCTGGCATAGAGTCTGGATTATCGGCTTTCAATTTAAAGTCAGTTTGGTACTCTTTAGTACTCACTAAGGCCTGCCCTGTTAATGACCATCCTTGTCCACCACCGACTGTATCTAGGTGTAATTTATTCTCTTTAATGGTGGGCGATATCGCTATTTTAGGAATCACCACCCCCATCACATCCAATTCTGTTAATTCCACCGAACCCTCCGCAGAGATCAGCCACTGTGTAGGCTGATTCCAGCTGAGTTGCAGGTTATTTAATGTCAACTGACCTTTTAACTCTCCCAAGCTACGAACGTTCTTTGGCAAAATCGGTTTTAAATCATTGACGGGTAACAAACCCTCTAACTTAGAAACCCGAATATCTTCTTGATTCATTAAGCCTGTATGTAGATTTCCACGAGCACCGCCATTGGCAGTATTAAGCTTAAAATCGATGTCTGCTTGTAGAGACAGTAACGCCCAACCGCTTAACTGCCAATGAAATTGACCCAATGCATTGGTTTGAGCTTTCTCAACCAAACTTAGCTGTGCCTGGCCTTGCCATAAGGTGCCTTTTACTTGAGTGAGTTTCATGCCTTTAGGGATTAACTGTTGCTGTTCGGCCTGCTGAAGCACCCAACTTGCAGGAAGATGGTAAATAAAAGAGACTAAAGTAATAAATACAAAGCCCAAAATCCATAATCCAAATTTAGATTTTGTTCCCTGTTCAGTACCGCCTCTCTTTTTAGAGATTCTTTTTAAAGCTAAAATCATTGAATCACTCCAAAACGCACACTGGCTTGTACAATTCCAGGTTTAACGGCATTGATTTGCAACTGTTTACTCACCAAACCCTGCTTTTCTAAAAACGATAACCAGCTGAATAGTTGTGGGGCATTCACCTCTTTAAAGTCCACCTTAATCGTTTTAGCCGAAGGGGTCATGGATCCCATCGAAGAGAGTAGGTTTTCATTACGTAAACTGCTTTGCAAGCTGCTCATTAACTGCGATTGTGTGGTGAACTTAAGGGCATCTTTATTTTTTTGTACCATCGGGTACTTTAGAACTTGATCATTCAACCACTGCCACTCTTGTAAAGCACGTTGTTCTGACTGTATGGCTTGTTGATTCGCACTATGGATCGGTGACCAAATCACCAAGTAAAACAAAACCACACCTAAAAATGCAGCTAAAGCTATCACCATGGTTCTTTCACGTTCTGCTAATTGTGACCAGGCCTGGTTAATTTGCATCCACATATAACACTCCTTCTGCCAAAGTTTGCGAAACGTTTTTCACTTTTAACTCGGATGACTGAATCGCTTTCACCTCTTTTGCCAGATTCTGCAAAGCAGAAACCTGAGGCGTTTGCAGAGTAATCAACAATTGCGCCGAACTGTCTTTCCAGTCCAAACGCTGTATTTTGACAGTGGGGTACTTTTTAAACACCGCTTCGACCTTTTTAGCCAACTGACTCGGGCCAACACCCGCTTCCAGTTGATTACCCTCTTTAGCAAACGCGGTTTTAGCCTGAGTCTTAATATTTACAATACGTTTCACATCTGGAAAACGTTGTTTAAACAGGGCTTCTGTTTGGGTTTGATAGGCTTGTGCTTGTTGGGTATGTTGCTGAGTTTGAAGAGATACACTGAATAAATATACGACTAACAATAACCCAAGCAAAATGATTGGCCACTTCCAAAGTAGCCACACGCCCGATTCTTGAGAAGAGGTTTGAAACATCCCCGTTCTTAAACTAAGATTTTGGCAAGGTTTACGATTTGACGTCAAAGCGGTTTGACAGGCATCTGCAATCGTACTGACGTTCTCAATGGCTAGGTCTGGATTTTGCAACATTTGAATCTGTTTAACCTGTTCAAACCAATCCGCCGTTCCTGCAAAACCAGAAAACTCACCTGTTCTCACTAAATATCGTTGAGCCTGTTCTAGCTCTGTTTGTTGATAAACTGACCAGGCCTGCTGGGCTTCTTCA